>CAZICA010000015.1:0-11676 GCA_964537705.1 uncultured Candidatus Saccharibacteria bacterium | reverse complement strand
ATCTATGATAAAATCCTTGAATTAAATTATCGAGGCCATAAAGTTAAAGAGACAAAAATAGCGACTAGGCTTTTGAAAGATGCAGGATTTAAAGTTTCCTATCAGATAATGCTTAATTTAGTTGGTTCCGATTTTCAAAAAGATTTTCAAATGGTAAAAGAAATTTTTAAAGATCCGAGTTTTAGACCAGATTTTTTAAAAATCTATCCTTTAGCATTAGTAAAAGAAGCTCCAATTTATAAACTTTATAAAAAAGGAGAATATAGACCTTATACAAAAGAAGAGCTAATTAAATTGTTAAAATTAATTAAAAAAGAAATTCCTTATTACGTTAGAATTGAAAGAGTAATTAGGGATATCCCAATATCTTATATTGTAGAAGGAGGTACTAAATTTTCCCATCTTCGTCAAATAGTACTTAAAGAATTAGAAAAAGAAGGTGAAAAATGTAAATGTATCAGATGTAGGGAGATAAGAGAAAAATATGAAGGAAATGAGAAGTTAGAATTATTTAAAGAAGAATATAGAGCTTGCTCAGGTAAAGAATTTTTTCTTAGTTTCGAAACCCCTGATCGAAAAAAACTATTTTCTCTTCTAAGATTAAGAATCCCTTCCTTTTATTTTGAAAGAAAAAAACACTTCCTTTCTGTACTGGAAGGTGCTGCATTAATTAGAGAAATTCATACTTACGGAATTCAACTACCTATCTCTGAAAAAAAAGAAATTTCTCCTCAGCATAAAGGTCTTGGAAAGAGATTAATAAAAGAAGCAGAACAAATAGCAAAAAAATTTGGTCTTAAAAAGATAGCAGTTATTGCTGGCGTAGGAGTTAGAGATTATTTTAGAAAATTAGGATATCGTCTGAAAGAAACTTATATGATAAAGGAGTTATAAAATTTTTCGAAAAATCAGAAGAAAACCTGTATGAGCCACCATTCTATCTTCAGGTCTTAAGCTTTTCCCTTCTTTTTTCCATTTTCTCTCTAAAAATTCATAAATTCCTTTTAAATAAAATTTTCTTTTTTTTGCTTCCTCAACTAATTTAAAAACTTGTAAAACTGTAGGAAGCCAGCTTAGAAAAAATCCACCAGGTTTAAGAATTTTTTCAACTTGATCAAGTACTTTCCAAGGTTCTGGCAGATCTAAAATTACTCTGTCAAAATTTTTTTCTTCTACTCCCTTTTCAATGTCTTTATTTTTTAAAACTAGTTTTCCAAAATCTTTTTGCTTATTAGCTTTAAGATAATTTTCTATATGGCTTTTTGCTAATTCTAAAAATTCTTTTCTTTTTTCATAAGAGACCACTACTCCCCTTTTCCCTACTGCCTGTAAAAGTGCCAAGGTTAAAGCTCCTGATCCTGTTCCTGCTTCAAAAACTTTTGCTCCAGAGAAGATATCTCCTAGAAAGATAATTTGAGCTATATCTTTTGGATAAATAATAGTTGTTTTTCTTTTTAATTTCAAAATATATTCAGCAATTGTTGGTCGGAAAATTAAAAGTTCTATTCCTTTTGATGATTGAATAATTTCTCCTTCTTTCTTTTTTAATATCTCATCATGAAAAATTGTTCCTCCATGGAAAGAAAATCTACCTCCTTTTTTTAATTTTAGAAGGTAGGTTCTATTTTTGGGATCTATTAAAATAACTAACTCGTTTTCTTTAAACATTCTACCACTGGTTTTTTACCCAAATATTCTGCTGCTGTTAAAATTTTTCTTTTTCTTGAAGAAAGAGACCAAATTTCTTTTGTTCTTTCTCGAAAATGAGGTTCTCTTGTTAGATGATGATCATAGATTATTAATTTAATGGTAGTTTGATTAAAAATGCTTTTAGCATTTTCAATGGTTCTTTTAAAATTGATAAGATTTAAGGTGTAACCAAGCATGTAAGTCATTGGTCCATCTAAGACCAAAATATCGGGGTTCTCTTTAATGATAAACTGAGCGTAATCTTCAATGATAGGACCATTCATATCTGAAGAGTATAAAAATTTTTTATTTTTTGTTTCGATAATTACACTCAAAATCCATCCAACTCTAGAAAATTCAATTCCATGAAATAAAGGTGGAGAAAATCTAATTTTGGTTGAGCCTATTTGAAAACTTCGTTTATCAGCCCATTTTACCTTTTCTTTGCTAAAGTTAAGTTCTGGAATTTGAGGATATTTTTTCCAATTTTTTACTCTTTGAAAGAACCATTTTTCTCCTTTTTTCAATAATTTTGCTCTTCTTTTGTTATAACTCCCAAAATCTTTTGCTAAGGCAATAGGAAGATTTTCTAAAGGATTTTCTACAGAGATGATCTGAGGTTGTTTTAATAGATCTTCAATATCCTTTTTCCCAAAAGTTTTCACATATTTAGAGTAAAATTTAAAAGCTCTTTTTCTTTGGGAATCGTTTATCCAAATATTTGGATTTTTTGCGAAGATTAGTTTTTTTTGATAAAGCTGTTTATCAAAATCTTTGAAATGATCATAATGATAATGAGTAATTATGATGATATCTGCTTTTTCGGCTGCTTTTTTAATTTCTTTATAACCTTCCTTTTTCCATAAAGCTTTTTGATAATCTGAGGCTGGAAAAGATCTTTGCATTGCTGCAATTCCAGGATCTATTAAAATGCTTGCATCAGGAGTTTGAATTAAACAGCAACTAGATTTTGCACCCAAGGAATCAAACCAGATTGGTTTGAATTTAAGCATTAAAGAGTTCTCCTTCTAGCTCCTTTTTAACCCTTTTTAGAAAACAAGGGAAGATTTTGTTTTTCAAATTTATATTCTCTTTTACTTTAACAGGCAAATAATTATCAGTGTAACCTTGCCAAAGCTCATCTTTTTTTTCTTCAAATAAGACAGGAAAAACTTTGTTTAAATTAGCTTTATAAATTTGTTTTTTTATTTTCTCGGCTAATTTTAAAATCGCTTCTTTTCGTTCTTTTTTTGTTTTTTCTGGAATTTGATTTTTCATTCTTGCTGCTTTAGTAAAGGGTCGAGGAGAAAAACTGAAGACATGAATTTTTAAAAAGCCGATTTCTTCTAAAAATTTCAGAGTTTCTTTAAAATCCTTTTCTGTTTCCTGTGGAAATCCTACAATTATATCAGTAGTAATCAAAAGATCTTTTATATTTTTTCTTAAATTGTGAACCAATTTTTCAAAGTCTTTCTTTTTATAATTTCTTCCCATCAATTTAAGAATTTTATCAGAACCAGATTGAAGAGAAAGATGTAAATGCCTACAAAGTCGGATTTTTTCTTTATTAAACTTTTTAAACAAAGAGATAAAATTTTTAGAAATATCTTCGGGATTTAGAGAAGATAATCGAATTCTCTCTATTTCTGTATTTTCTAATATTAGCTCTATCAAATTTTCTAAACCAAATTTATATTTCCCGATATTTGTTCCAACCAGCACTATTTCTTTATAATTCATTTTTTCTAGATTTCGAATCTCAGAAATGATTTCATCAGGCGAAATTGATCTCGGAATTCCTCTTACAAATGGAACTATGCAATAAGAACAGAAATTATTACATCCTTCTTGAATTTTTACAAAGGCTCTTGTCCGAGTAACAATTTTTTCTCCTTTTCCTGTTTTAAGTTCTTTTTTTAAATACTGGATTAAATTCTTTTTATCCTTTATAAATAAAATTCTTTTGTTTAATTTGTTTTTTTCTTTTAAACGTTCTTTTTGAAACTCAACTCCACATCCGGTTACAATTATAAAAGAAGCGGTTTTAATAGCTTTATTTAAAGCTAGAGAACTTTTTTGATCAGCTCTTTTTGTTACTCTGCAAGTATTTAAAATACAAAAATCTGCCTTTTGAGGAAAAGGTACTATTTCTACGTTTTTATTTTCTAAAAATCTAAGTAAGGATTCAGTTTCTGCTTGATTTGTCTTGCATCCCAAAGTATAGATTGAGATTTTCATTTTTTAAATTTTTTTACAAATTCTATAGCTTGCTTTTTAGTTTTAACTTCTCCTTCTAATTGGGCATCCTTTAACTTTTCTAAAATTTCTCCGACTAAAGGACCTGGAGAAATATTTAAGATATCCATTATTTCATAACCAGAGAGCAATCTTTCCGGTTCTGGGGGACGAGCAAGTTCTTCTTCATAGATTTTTTTAATTTTATTATAAGTTTTAAAATTAGGAGGTAAAATTTTTCCTTTATAACTAGGAACAGAGGCAATTATATCCAGTCGATAAAGTTCTAATAGATCAGAGAAATAAGGATGGTGCATAAGTCGTCTTTGTCGAGCAATTCTCATATTTAAAAAATTGAAAAAAATCATATGATTTCTTACTAACCAAGTTATTTTTTCTGTTTGTTCGTTTGACATTTTAAATCTCCTGCAAATCTTTTCGGCCATTTTTGCTCCCACAACATCATGTCCAGAAAATCTAATTCTGTCTACTCCATGTTTTTCAGGGGTAAGCATAGTTTTTGATTTTCCTATATCATGAAGAAGTGCAGCCCAAGCAAGTTCTAAAGAAGAATTTTTTGGTAAAGCTTTTAAAATTTTGATGGTGTGAATAAAAGCATTGCCTTCGGCATGGAAGATTTTTGGTTGAGGAATTTTCTTTAGTTCGGTTATTTCGGGTAAGAGTAAGTTTAGAAGTCCTAATTCATCTAATAAAAGAAACCCTTTATCAGCTCGATGGGAAAGTAAAATTTTAGTGAGTTCTTCTCTTTGTCTTTCCGAAGATAATTTTAAAATAAGATTGGCATTTTCTTTTATAGCCTTTTTACCTTCTTTCTCTATTTCAAAATCAAGTTGACATGCAAACCGAACTGCTCGCAACATTCTTAAGGCATCTTCTTTAATTCGGTCCTTTGCTTTTCCTATAAATCTTATCAATTTTTTCTCTAAATCTCGTAGCCCTCCCACCCAATCAATAGCCCAAAATTTATTTATTTTAAAAACAGCCGCCCCTTCTTTTTGAGCTTGACGGACTGATGTCAAATAACAAGTGGCCAACATTCCATTTATAGTGAAATCTCTTCTTTGAACATCTTCCTTAGGAGAAACACCAAATTTTACTTTTTTAGGATGACGAAAATCAATGGTTCCAAATTCTGTTCTAAAAGTTGCTACTTCAAAAACGATTTCATCTATCAGAGCTCCTAAAACACCAAATTTATCTCCTAGATGAATTACTTTAATATTATTTTTTGAAAGAATTTCTTCTATTTGTTTTAAATTTGCTGAGGTAGCAATATCTATATCATGGATTGATCGTCCTAAGATTTTGTCTCTAACATATCCTCCTGCAAAAAAAGCTTCAAAACCAGCTTTTTTAAAAATTTTTAAAATCTTTAAAGCATTTTTTTCTACTTTATTCATTATTTTCTTTTATTAATTGCTTTTTTTCTTCGATCAATTCATTAAGTCTTTTTATTAAATCTTCCTCTTCGACACTTTCCTGAACTCCTGAAAGCATATCTCTTATTAAAACCGTGTTTGCTCTAGCTTCTTTTTCTCCTATAATCAAAGTGTATTCTGCTTCTAACTTATCAGCTAATTTTAATTGAGCTTTAATAGATTCTTTACCTAATGCAGACATTACCGAAAAATTCAATTGTCGTAATTCCTTTATAATTTTTAAAGATTTCTTTTTGGCTAATTCTCCTAATGCTGCAACAAAAACCTGCACTTTTTTTCTCTTTTCGGGAACTTCTATCTTTTTTTCGATTAATTCTCCAACAACTCGATCCACTCCTAAAGCAAATCCAATAGCAGGAGTTGGAGGACCTCCTAAAAGTTCTATTAAACCATCATATCTTCCTCCAGCTCCTAGAGCCGCTTGTTGTTTATTTATTTTTTTTGCAGGAATAATTTCAAAGGTAGTTCTGTTATAATAATCCAATCCTCTTACTAATTTTGGGTTAAGGTCGTAGGGGACACCTAATTCATCTAAAGCTTCAAGAACTTGGGTAAAATGAGCTCTGCATTCTTCGCAAAGGAGATCAATAAGATGGGGAGCTTTTTCAGCAATTCTTCTACATTTGCTTATTTTACAGTCTAAAAGACGAAATGGATTTTTTTTAAATCGTCTTTTACAGTCCTCACATAATTTTGGTAATTTATCTTTGTAATATTCAATTAAAGCTTTTCTCATTTTTGGCCTACAAGAAGAGCATCCGATGCTATTGATTTCTAAAACCAAATCTTTTAGACCAAATTTTTCATAAATTTGCCAAATAAGAGAGATTAAAGTAGCATCAGTAAGAGGATGGGAATCACCGAATATTTCAAATCCTATTTGAGTAAATTCTCTATATCTTCCTGCTTGAGGTTTTTCATGTCGAAACATTTTTCCAATATAAAAAAGCTGAACAGGTTGAGGCCATGTGTGCATGCCATGTTCTATATAAGCTCTTGCTACAGATGCAGTTCCTTCTGGTCTTAAAGTAACACTTTCTTCTCCCTTAATATTGAAAGTATACATTTCTTTTTCTACAATAGCAGTTGATTCTCCTATTGTTCTTTCAAATAATTTAGTTGGTTCTAAAATTGGCGTATCTATTCTTTGAAACCCGGATTTTTCTAGTAAATCGCCCACTGTTTGACATACATATCGGAAATATTTTTGATCAGCAGGAAGAATATCTCTCATTCCTTTTAATTTTTGAATGGGTTTAGGCATAGCTGCTATTTTATCATATTATTAAAAAATGTCAACATTAATTTCTTCGAACTTCTATTACATCTTTGATCTTAGAAATTTTTTCTAGAGCAGCTTCTAGTTGATCGGCACTGGTTATTTCTAAAGTTGTTTTAAAATTTACTAAATTTTTAGACGGTATTACTTTTGATTCAATTTCACTCATATTTATCCCACATGAAGCAACAGCAGAGGTGATATCTCGAAAAAGTCCGATTCGATCATGAGCTTTTACGAAAATAGGGATAGAATAATATTCTTTTTTCTCCCATTCTACCTTTATTATTGGGAGAGTTTTTTTAAGATGTTCTACATTTTTACATTCTATTTTATGAACGGTAATTCCTTTACCTCTTGTTACAAATCCAATAATTTTATCTCCCTTTTTTGGTTTACAACAAGGAGCGATTCGCGTTAAAATTCCTTTAATTCCAGCTACTTTTATTTTTGGTTTTAATTTAATTGGTTTTGGCTTTCTGAATTTTGCTAAAAAGGAAATTTTTGGTTTAGGAGCAAGAATTTCTTCTTCTTTAAATAGGTTTTTAATAACTTTTGAAACTTGGAGTTTTCCTTCTCCTAAAGCTACCAGTAAATCTTCAAAAGAGTTAAACCCTAAAGATTTTATTAAATTTTCTATTTTCTCTTTAGGTAATTTTTCTATTTTTCCTTTATTAAGTTTTTTAAATTCTGTTTCTAAGATGGATTTTCCGTAATTTAAATTTTTCTCCCTATCGATTGTTCTTAAAAAGGCTCTTATTTTTTGTTTAGCTTCAGAAGTTTTAACAAATTTGAGCCAATCTCGAGAAGGTGTGGCATTTTTAGAGGTTATAATTTCGACAACATCATGATTTTTAAGTTCTTTATCTAAAGGTACCATTTTTCCATTTACTTTAGCTCCTATACATTTATTTCCAATCTCTGTATGAACAGCATAAGCAAAATCAACAGGAGTAGCACCTTGAGGAAGATCTTTTACGTCTCCTTTTGGAGTAAACACAAAAATTCTATCTTTAAAAACATCTATTTTTAAATCTTGAATAAATTCCTCTTTAGAACCCAGATATATTTTTTGGAGTTTCGCTAATTCTTTTACCCATTTTAAAGTCTTTTTTGGAGCAAAGATAGCTTTTCTTTTCTTATAATCCTCTGTTGTTTTTCCATTAGAATAAGCCCAATGAGCAGCTATTCCAAAATTTGCTTCTTCATCCATTTCTGGTGTTCTAATTTGAATTTCTGTAAGCTTTCCATCCAGACAAAATACAGTAGTATGTAAAGAACGATATCCATTTGCTTTTGGAACAGCAATATAATCTTTTATTCGATGAGACAAAGGTTTCCAAAAAGAATGAATTATTCCCAAAGTTTTATAACAATCCTCAATAGTAGGGACAATCACTCTTACTGCCACTAAATCATAAATTTTGGAAATGTCTTTATTATGTTTTAAAAGTTTTTGATAAAGAGAATAGAATCTTTTTGCTCTTCCTGTAATATCTGCTTTAATTCCTTTTGCTTTAAGTTCTTTTAAGAGAAAGTTCTTAACTTTATTCACATATTTTTCTCTTTCTTCAATTGTTTCGGTAAATTGGCTAGTTACCCATCTATATTCTGAAGGGTAAAGTACTTTAAAAGCAAGATCTTCTAATTCTCCTTTAATTTGCCAAATGCCTAATCTATTCGCTAAAGGTACAAAAATTTCTAAAGTTTCTCGGGCAAATCTTTCTCTTTTTAGAGGATCGATACCTTCTATAGTTCTCATATTATGAAGTCTGTCAGCTAATTTTATTATTACTACTCTAAGATCTTTTGCCATTGCTAAAAATAATTTTCTTAAAGCTTCTAGATCTCTTTCTGATTCCCCGCCTTTATATCTTACTTTTGAAACTCGAGAAACTCCTCTAACAAGATTTGCTACTTCTTGTCCAAATTTTTCTTGAATTTCTTTTAGAGTCTTTGGTGTATCTTCTGGTACATCATGTAAAAGAGCTGCCTTAATAGAATTGAAATCTAATTTTAGATCAGCTAAAATAAAAGCAACCCATAAAGGATGCTCGATATAAGGTTCTCCTGTTTTCCTTTTTTGGCCTAAATGAGCTTCTTTAGCAAATTTATAAATTCTTTTAAGTTCATTAAAATTTGCTTCTGGAAGATAGGCTTTGATTTTTTTTACTAATTTGGAATAAGTCATATATTTAATCTTATCATTTTTTTGAAAAATCCACAAGTTAATCTATTTGGTTTAAAAAGCCAAAATAAAGTACTTGACCGAAAAAAAGAGATATAATAAGATTTATATCACAAAACCTTGGTGATCCCAAGGTTTTGAAAAGGGGTATCCTGCAAACATCAGGATACCCCACCTCCTTCCACCAGTTTCTACCTATCCCAATAACTCCTTACTCAGCACCCTTTGGGGTGCTTTTTTCTATACCTTTAACAACTTTTTCTCCTTTTCTAGTTTTATTTCTTTTCCTTTTAATAGAACTTTAATTTTATCTCCTTCTTTAAATTTCCCCTTTACAATTCCATCTGCTAAAGGATCTTCTATTAAATTTTGGATAGTTCTTCTCACAGGTCGAGCTCCAAATTCTGGGTCGAATCCCTTTTCTGCTAATAGATCTTTTACTTTTTTAGAAATTTTTAATTCTATTTTCTGTTCAGTTTTTACTCGTTCCTTTAAATCGTTTAATTGAATTTCAACAATTTTTTTAATATGTGCTGGTTGAAGCGGTTTAAATACTATTATTTGATCTAATCTATTTAAAAATTCTGGTTTAAAGTGCTTTTTAAGCTCATCAAGAACCCTTTCTTTCATCTCTTCATATTCTTCTTTTGCTTTTTCTTCATCTTTTGTTCCTACTGCTTTAAAGCCCATTCCAGCAGCTTTTGATAAAACCGAAGTTCCAATATTTGAAGTCATTATAATAATAGTATTTTTGAAATCTACTTTTCTTCCTTTTGCATCAGTAAGACATCCATCTTCTAAAATTTGCAATAGCATATTAAACACATCTGGATGTGCCTTCTCAATTTCATCAAGAAGGAGAACACAATATGGCTTTCTTCGAATAGCTTCGGTTAGTTTTCCTCCATCTTCATATCCAACATATCCTGCAGGAGCACCTATTAATCTTGCTACATTGTGTCTTTCCATAAATTCAGACATATCAATTTTTACTAAAGCGTCTTCTCTTTCGAAAACTATTTTGGCAAGAACTTTTGCTAATTCGGTTTTCCCTACTCCTGTCGGACCAAGAAAGATAAAGCTACCTATTGGACGAGAAGGATTAGAAATGCCTGTTCTAGAACGTCTTATAGCTTTAGCAACTGCTTCCACTGCTTCATCTTGGCCAACAATTCTCTTTTTGATATTTTCTTCAAGTTGGGCAAATCTCTTAGATTCGCTTTCAATAAGTTTAGTCACAGGAATTCCTGTCCAAGAAGAAACCACCAAAGCTATATCTTCTTCACTAACAACAGGTCTTTCATTTTTATCTAATTTTATATTCCCTCTTTTTATTTTTTCAATTTCTTCTCTTAAATACAGTTCCTGATCTCTTAGAGAAGCAGCTAATTCATAATTTTGGAGTGCCACAGCTTTTTCCTTTCCTTTGATTGTTGCTTCCAATTTCCTATTAAGTTCTTTTAATTTTTTAGAATTAATATCTCCTGATCTTATTCTAACAGCAGAAGCTGCTTCATCAATTAGATCAATAGCTTTATCAGGCAGAAATCTATCCGAGATATATCTTTTCGAAAGTTTAGCTGCAGCAACTAAAGCTTGATGATCAAAAGAGACTTGATGATATTCTTCATATTTGTTTATTATTCCTTCTAAAATTTTTATAGTATCTTCTACAGATGGTTCATTTACTATCACCGGTTGAAATCTTCGTTCAAGAGCTGCGTCTTTCTCTATATGTTTTCTATATTCATCTAAAGTTGTAGCTCCAATACATCTTAAATTTCCTCTAGCAAGTGCTGGTTTTAAAATATTTGCTGCATCTATTGCTCCTTCTGCAGCTCCTGCTCCTATTATTGTATGAAATTCGTCTATAAACAAAATTATGTCATCAGAATGTTCTACTTCCTCGATCACCTTTTTAATTCTTTCTTCAAATTCCCCTCTATACTTTGTTCCTGCAATTATCAAAGGAAGATCGAGAGCTAAAATTCTTTTACCTAAAAGATTTTGAGGTACATCTCCAGAGATTATTCTCTGGGCTAATCCTTCAACTATTGCAGTTTTCCCTACTCCTGGTTCTCCGATTAAAACTGGATTATTTTTTGTCCTTCTTCCTAAAATTTGAATCACCCGTGCAATTTCTTCTTCCCTTCCAATTACTGGATCTAATTTTCCTTCTCCTGCAAGTTTTGTAATGTCTCGAGAAAAGTAATCAAGGGCAGGAGTAGCACTTCTTTTTCTTTCCTGACCAGCTCTTGCCATTGCTGGTTCACCTTCTGCTTTTGAGAATAAATATTCTAGCTGAGCTTTAATTTTTTCAGGATCTACATCTAAATTTTTAATTATTTGAAAAGCTTGACATTCTTCATTTGAAAGTAAAGCCAGCAAAAGATGTTCTGTCCCTACATAAGAATGACCGAAGTCTCGAGCAAGTTCTACAGCCTTTTCGATTACCTGCTTTGCATTAGTAGAAAGACCTTCTTCATATTCTTCTTTTTCTATTAAACTCATAGCTAGTTCCACTTTTTCGAGATCGATATCAAAAGAAGAAAGAATTCCACAGGCAACTGAAGATTTCAAAGAAAGAAGTCCTAAAAGAATATGCTCAGTTCCAATATATGGAAAATCTAAATTCTTTGCTATCTCTTGCGCTAAAATTAACGCTTTTTTTGCATTTTGGGTGAATTTATCAAATTGATGAAAATCTTTTCTCATAGGACACCTCACTTATAAATTATTTTTAACATTATAATTATAACGCAATAATCATCTCGTGTCAAGAGGAGGAATAAAAAGCGTAAAGCAAATAAAGCGTAAAGTGTAAA
>CAZICA010000014.1:0-24712 GCA_964537705.1 uncultured Candidatus Saccharibacteria bacterium | reverse complement strand
TTTAACATAGCTCATTTATTTTATCAAAAAAAGAGGAAATCTACAAATTTAAAAGTGTAAAGCGAAAAGCGAAAAAATAAGCGTAAAACTTCCTTTCCTCTGGAGTATCGCGCTTTAGCGCAATTGCAAGCTAAAGCAAAGAAAGCGTAAAGTGTAAAACGAAAAGCGAAAAAATAAACGTAAAACGTAAAGCGTAAAGCGAAAAAATTGTTTAAAAATTTTAAATCGTTTTTAGCTTTTAGTTTTTAGTTTTTCGCTTTTTTGATTGGTTTTTCGTTTTTAGCTTTTAGTTTTTCGCTTATTTTGACATGCCTGGCTTTAGCCGGAAAACATTCTGACCAAATTTGTTAACATTCGCAAACGTTCGCGAATGTTTATGAATGTTGAACTTTTACTCTTTAAGTTTGTAATAAACCGCTTTTCCTGTTTTTCCTACTTGTTCAATCAATCCCATTTCTTCCATTTCTTGCAAATCTTCAAATGCTTTGGTATTTCCAACTTTCGCCAGTTTCTGATATTCGTCATTAGTAATTTTGCCGTGTCTTCTGATGTAATCTAAAGCTTTCTGTTGATTATCAGTTAATCGAGGCCGCTGAACGCTTTGCCTAGTAATTCGGACTGAAAGCTTGTGTTCTCGAAAAATTAACCAAATCAATAAAACTAAAATAATTATAAGTAAAATTAAAATTACAACTTGCATATTTTCTCCTAATTTCATTTCTAAGGCTTCTAAATCTATTGTACCACTAATCTAGTATGATTAAAAATAAATAAGGGATTTTTTATCCCTTAATTTTAAGCATTTGATTTTAAAAGAAAAGTCTAGAGCCCCATTCTTTTTTTTTAATAGAGGACGTAAAGCCATAATTTTTTGAAAACTAAAATTTTGAAAAACTTCCTTTCTTACTTCTTCTTCTTTTTTTCTAATAAATTCATAAATTTCCTTTAAGAAAGTAAGTACTTTAGGATTCTTAAATTTATTTTATTTCATCTTTCTACGAATAAAAGCCGGGACTTCGAGCTCTTCTTCTCCTTCTTTTTTCTCTTCTTCTATCTTTTCTTTCTTTTTTGCTTTCCCTTCTTCAAATCCTGCAGCTATAACAGTGATCTTAACTTCCCCTTGCATTGCTTCATCAATTACTGCCCCGAAAATAATATTAGCTTCAGGATCCGCAGCTTCGGTAATAATCTTTGCTGCTTCATCAATCTCATACATTGAAAGATCTGGCCCCCCTGTAATATTGAACAAAATTCCTTTTGCTCCTTCCATCGACATTTCAAGAAGAGGTGAATCAATAGCTGCTCTTGCTGCTTCAATAGCTCTTGAATCTCCTGAAGCACGTCCAATACCCATAAGAGCTGAACCTGCATTTTGCATAACTGCTTTAACATCTGCAAAATCTACATTGATCATTCCATGTAAAGTAATCAAATCAGAAATTCCTTGAACTGCTTGTCGCAACACATCGTCTACCACAGAAAAAGCATCAACTAAAGAAGTTTTTTTGTCAATCACTTGAAGTAATCTATCATTTGGAATAACTATCAAAGTATCAACCTTGTCTTTAAGTTCTTCAATACCCATCTCTGCTACTTTTTGCCTTCGTAAACCTTCAAAAGAAAAAGGCTTGGTAACCACTCCAACAGTCAAAGCCCCTAATTCTTTAGCAATAGAAGCAATCATAGGAGAAGCACCAGTCCCTGTTCCTCCTCCTTCGCCGCAGGTAACAAAGACCATATCAGCACCTTTTAAAACTTCATAAACCTCGTCTTTATTCTCTTCAATCGCCTTTTTTCCTATCTCTGGATCAGATCCTGCCCCTAAACCATTGGTTAATTCTTTTCCAATTTGAATTTTAACTGGTGCTTCTGAAAAATAAAGAGCCTGAGCATCAGTATTGATTGCAATAAATTCCACTCCTTTAAGTCGAGAATTAATCATTCGATTTATTGCAGAACAACCGCTTCCTCCAACTCCGACAACTTTAATTCGGGCAAAAGTGTCTAAATCTCCTCCTTCTTGAGGAATAGGAGTGGTAGACACCTCAATTTCTTCCCCTTTTTCTTTGTTAGCTCTTTTTTTCATATGTTCACCTCCTAAAAAATGCAAGCGACCTTTCTTAATTTTTATGGTTAAAATCCTTATATTTTATTTTAACAAATCCTGATTTTATATTTCAAGTATTTTTAACTTTTTCTAAAAAGCCCTTTTATTTTAGAAAAAACTTGAGAAAAATTTTCTAAAAAAGATAAAGGTAAAGACTCTTTCTCTAATTTTTCTTTTCCCCAAAAAACCAAACCTAAAGCAACAGCATTAGAAGGATCTTCTAATTTTTCTTTATCAACTACACCTCCTACAGGAATAACTTTTCCTAGCTGAGCTGGCAATTTTAAACTATCTTTTGCAACTTCCTCAATTTGAGGAAGTTTTGAGGTTCCTCCGGTTAAAACTACACCAGCTGGTAAAAGTCCATCCCTACCTATCTTTCTTAACTCCTGACGAACCAAGGAGAAAATTTCTTGAATTCTTGCTTCAATAATCTCAGCCACATATTTTTTAGGAACTTTTATGTTTTGAGATGGATCAAGTTCTGAAAGATCTAACTGCACACGTTCTGAAACCATATGGGGTGTTGCTACTCCCCAGGTTAATTTTATTTTCTCAGCTAACTCTAAAGAAATTTTCAAACCTATTGCAATATCCGAAGTCAAATGAATACCACCTAAAGGAATTACAGCACTGTGAATAAGAGAACCTTCTTCATAAACTGCTATATCTGTAGTTCCTGCTCCTATATCACAAAGAAGCACACCTATTTCTTTTTGTTTTTTAGAAAGTAAAACTGAAGAAGCTGCTAAAGGAGAAAAAACCAATTCTTGAACATCAAGTCCTGCTTGATATGCACATTTAAGTAAGGTTTTAATTACAGGAGAAGAAACGGTTATCAAATGAGCCTCTACTTCTAATCTTACTCCTTTTGCTCCAATTGGATCTTTTAATTCCTCTTGGCCATCGATAATAAAAATTTTTGGAAGAACATGAATAATTTCTTTATTTGGAGGAATTGAAACAGCTTTTGCTGCCTCAAGAACTCTATTTATATCTTCTTTTGTAATTTCAGCCCCAGATCTTGAAATAGCAATCACTCCTTTGGAATTTAAAGAATAAACATTTGAACCGGAAACTGAAAGATAGGCTCTATCGATAGGAAATCCTATCATTCGCTCCGCCTCTTCCAAACTTAAGGAAAGAGCAGTGATAGTCTCATCTATATCAACAATGGTACCTTTTCTCAATCCAGATAAAGGAACTTTTCCAAATCCTATAAAATTTATTTTTTCTTCTTCTTTCTCACCTACTAAAGTAGTAACTTTCGAATTTCCAATATCAACTCCTACTATAATTTGTCTTTTTCCTCGAAGCATAAATCTAACTAAGGATATGACTTAAAGAATGCTCTATTAAAATTTTTAATTCTTCCTTCAAAGAATGACCCAGTTTTTTTGCATTTTTTTCTGCTTGATTTATACAAATAACAATATCTCCTAAAAAGAGAGGAATTTCTTTTTTAAGCACTTTTTTTTCTATTCCGAAAGAGAGAACATCAGTTACTTTGTCTATTTTCCTATATTTTTTATTAAGGTTTCTTATTTTTCTCTCTCCACAGATTAAGATCCCTAATTCTAAATTTTTGGAATCAATTTTCTTTCTTTTTAAAAAATCTAAAATTACTTTTTTAAAAAAATCTTTAGAAATCTTTTTCTTGGTAAGATTTTTAAAGTATAACTTCATTTTTGGTCTAGATATTTAGCTAATTCCTCTCTTAAAAGATCGGCCACCTTAGAACCTTCTGCTCTTCCTTTGATCTCCTTCATTACCTCTCCCATTAATTTCCCAAACTCTTTTTCGCTTTGGGGCTTTGTTTGTAAAATAACTTTTTCTATTATCTCCTTTATTTCTTTATCGTTTAGCTCTTTTCCAAGATAACTAGACAAAATTTTCAATTCTTCTTCTTCCTTTTTTATCAAATCATCTCGGTTAGCTTTTTTAAACTGTTCAAGAGCATCTTTTCGTAATTTAATTTCTCTTCTTATTAAACCCTGAATCTCTTCCTCCTTGAGTTCTCTTCTCCCTAATTCGATTTCTTTGTTTTTTAAAGCTGTTTTAAGCATCCTTAAAACAGATAAAATTGGCTCCTTTCTCTCTTTAAGAGCTTTTTTAAAATCTTTTTCAATTTGTTCTTTCAAACCCATTATTCTAAACCTAAAAGTTTTTTTCTTTTTAATTCTCTTCTAATTTTTTTTCTAATTGCTTCTCGCCTTCTTTGAAGCCTTGTTGGTGGTTTCTCAAAAAATAGTTTTTTTCGATAAGTAGAAAGAATACCGCTTTGTTGAATAAGTTTATTAAAGCGTTTCAACATTGCTTCAACTGGCTCATTTTCTTTTCTGGTTACTTTAGCCATCTCTGCCTTTTTAGTATACACAAATTTTTAGATTATTTCAATTCTCTTTTACATTCGATCGGCAACTTATCGAATCTTAAACCTTGAAAAACTGGTATTCGCAATTTAGAATCGGTCCATTTTTGGAATTTTACCTGACAAACAAGAACTGGTTTTACCCAATGAGGAGTTTGATTTGTAAAAGGAATAGAATCAAATGGAGGTCTTTTTACTTCTATCTTTTTTAATTTTGTTTTAAGATCTAAAAGAGTCTTCTCATCAAATCCTGTTCCTACATGACCTACAAAAATTAATTTTTCTCCTTCATAAACACCTAAAAGTAAAGAACCAAATTTTCCTTTTCTTGCTCCTCTTCCCTCAGTCCACCCACCTATTACAAATTCTTGAACTAAATAAGCTTTTATTTTCTGCCAATCTTTGGTTCGTTTTCCTTCCAGATAACTGCTCTCTTTTCTTTTAGCAACAATTCCTTCAAAACCAGCTTTTTTTACTTTGTTGAAAAATAAAATACCCTTTTCTTCCACAAAAGGTGTAATTCTCAGAAATAAGGAGCTGGAATTTAAGATTTTCTTTAATATCTCTTTTCTTTCTATTAACTTTTTTTCTTTTAAATCCTTTCCATCAAGCCAGAGAATATCAAACACAAAATAAAAAACAGGAATTTCTTTACTTACTTGTTGAATCTCTGATTTAGAAAAAAGTCCTATTCTTTTCTGAAGTAATTTAAAACTTGGTTTTCCTTTTTTATTAAAAGCAACTATCTCTCCATCTAAAATAAGGTCTTTGACTTTTACTTTTTTTAATTCTTTTTCTATTTCTGGATATCGAAATGTAACGATTTTAAAGTTCCGAGTCTGTAGCTTTACAAAAATCTTTTTTCTTTTCTTATTTAAAAAAGCAATAATTCTTTCTCCATCAAACTTTGGTTCAAATATAAATTGAGCGGAATTAAAAGGTCTTTCAGTAACCTGACAAAGCATCGGTTTAATTTTGGTTGGAAATTTCATTCTTTTTTAATCTTTTCGATTTCTTTCATGCTTTCTTCAAGAGCTTCAACAAGTTTTTTAATCTCAATTTTCGGTACTTTCTTTGATACCTTAATTTCCTTTCCTTTAATCTTTTTTCGAATCAACTCCATCAAAGCTTTTCTATATTCATCAGTATATTTTTCTGGCTCAAATTTAGCTGTTAATTTCGAGATTAATTCTTTGGCTAATTTTAACTCTTTTTGAGAAATTGAGGGCTTCTTTATCTCAAAAATTTTTGGATCAATAACTTCATTTATAAAGTACATGGTCTCTAAAGTAAGAAGACCATTTCTTACTTTTAAAGCACAAAGATATTCTCTATTTTTTATTGCCACCTTCGCTATTCCAACCTTTTCTTCCTCTTCCAATGCTTTTTTTAAAAGGAAATAAGCCTTTTCTCCACCTTCCTCAGGAATAAGATAATAGGGTTTTTCAAATAGGATAGGATCTATTTCTTCGAGTTTTACAAAATCAATAATATCGATTCGACGCGTTAATTCTAAATCTAGTTTTTCAAAATCCTTTTCTTCTAAAATAACATATTTTCCTTTCTCATATTCATATCCTCTTACTACCTCATCCCATTCCACTTCTCTTTTACAGAAAGGACAATATTTTTGATAAATTAACTTTGTTCCACAATCTCTGTGAAGAAAATGAAAAGTTATTTCTTTTCTTTTAATAGCTGGATAGAGCTTTATAGGAATAGACACTAAACCAAAAGAAATAGCACCTTTCCAAATTGGTCTTGGCATGGAATCCTCCTTTTTATCTTATACCTATATAGATTTTCTTAGGATTATAATGATCTACAGCAATTGCAACCACTTTTTTATCTGAAAGCAGAGGTTTGAAAATCCATTTCTTTCCTGATTTTCTTGCTTTATAAAGAACTGATTCTGTTGAAAAATAAAGTTTTTTGAAATCTTTTGGATCTAATGCGAAAGTTAAAATAGGAACTCCTTTTAAAGAAAATAACTGGGTCACTTTCTCAAAACTTTTCCCTCTATCAAAAGAAACAAATATTGCTTTTTCTGTAGAAAAATAAAAAATATTTGGATTGGTGGGAAAAATTCTAATAGAATTTATTTCTAATTCTTCTTTCGCAATTGAACTGCTTATAAGGGTAAAACTTTTTCCTCCGTCTTCGCTTTTGAAAACTCCTTTCTTTGTAGCAGCTAAAATCATATTTCCTGAAGGATCAATTGCTAAATCAAAAATCGAAAAATTAAATCGATATAATAATGTCCAATCTTCACCATAATTCTCACTTTTATATATATTCCCAGAAGTAGAAGCTGCAATAATAATATTTGGTTTGTTTTTTATAATCTCTAGATCGGTTATAACTATTTTAGGATCTGGTTCAGAAAAAATTTCTTTCCATTTTTGGGAATCTGGTTTAAATTCCACTAATTTATATATCCGAGAATACTTCCTAATTATCCCAGAAAAATATACGCGAGAAAGATCTAAAGGATCAATGGCAACAGAAGTGATAAGATTTTTTGAACCCCTAATACCTATCTCTTTACTAATCAATTTCCAATAAGATCCGGGAGAAAATCCTTCTTTAGGAAAAGAATACCATATTCCCTTATTAGTAGCTATATAAATATATCGAGAATCTAATGGAGAAAAGTTTATATGAGAAACTAATCCCTTTGGGATATCCTCGCTTTTTTCTCTGAAAACTTCTAAAGGAGTGAAAACTTCTCCTTCATTAGAAGAAAAATAAACATTAGAAAGTTGAATTTTTTTTACTTCCTTAGACTTTTTAGGAATACATCCCCCAAGAAAAAGAAGCAAAGAGATTAAACCTATTGATAAAAAATTTTTCATAGTTTTAATTATAACTCTTTCTGAAGAATTAGTAAAATCAAAAATATTAGACTACTTCCAATAAAACATATCTTAATCCAAAAAAATCAGAAATCACCCCTGCAAGAAAAGGGCCAATAAAGCCTCCCAAATGAATAAAAATATTAGCTACAGCCGAAAAACTCCCTATTTTCTCAAAAGGCATTAAAGTGGTTAACCTTCCTTGCAAATGAGGAATGATGGCTGTAATACAGAAAGAAAGTAAAAATACTATCAAAGAAAGTAAATAAACGTTTTTAAAAAAATACATTAAACTAAACAAAAAAGCTCCAGAAATCAAAGCTAATCGAATTAATTTCTTCTTTTCTTTTAAATTACCAAAATAGAATTCGAAAAGAGAAGGAAAACTAAAAAATCCATAAAATAATCCTATTTGAAAATAACTTGCTCCTAGATAATTTAAAAACAAAGGTAAAAGCATCCCTAAACTTGAAGAAGCAAGAATAAAAAGAAAAAGAAAAAAACAAACTTTTAAAAATTTTTTATTATAGAAAAAAGCGGGTTTTGGACTAACTTTTTTCTCCTTGGGAAGAAAAAATGAAATTAAAAAACTTAGAAAAGCAAAAAAGGAAATAGCCCATAAAATAGAAAATCCATATTTATAAATTAAACATGCCCCTAAAAAGGGACCTAAAATTAAAGAAAAATTAGAAAGAGAATCAAAAAATGCAAAAGAAATTGTTTCTTTCTCTTTTGGAGAATTAGCTCTTAGATAAGTTTGAGAACTTAACCAAAGAAATGATGCTAAAAAAGAATGATAAATTCTAAAATAAATAAAACCAAAAAGCGTCCTTAAAGAAAGAAGAATATAACTTAAAGGAAAATAAAGAATTAAAACATATCTTAAAGCAGTTCTTTTAGAAACTCTATCTAAACTCAGACCAATTGGAAAATCCCAGAAAATCTTTAAAAGAGGTAAGAGTCCAATAATAATTCCGGTTGCGGTATAAGTTTTTAATATTTCTTTATAATATAAAGGAAGAAAAGGAATTACTATACCCCATCCCAAGTTATAGACAAACATTAGAAAACTTAAAAGTTTTATAGAATGAGGTAAATTTTTTATCTCTTTTAAAAGCCCTATCATTTCTTTTAAATTATACCTTATTCTTAATTAAAAATAAAAAAGTCCTGGCGGTGACCTACTTTCCCCCATAAGGAGTATCATCGGCGCTGGCGGGCTTAACTTCCGTGTTCGGAATGGGAACGGGTGTTTCCCCGCCGCACCTACCACCAGGACTTTTAAATTCGCACCTTAGCGGTGGCACAAAGTTCTCGGCCGATTAGTACCGCTCGGCTAAATCCCTTACGGGACTTACACCTGCGGCCTATCAACCTGGTGATCTCCCAGGGGCCTCAACGAAACCTCATCTTGGGGTGGGCTTCCCGCTTATATGCCTTCAGCGGTTATCCCGACCGGACTTGGTTACCCAGCAATGCCGCTGGCGCGACAGCTGGTACGCCAGAGGTCCGTCCGCCCCGGTCCTCTCGTACTAGGGGCAGCTCCCCTCAAGTTTCAGCGCCTGCGACGGATAAGGACCAAACTGTCTCACGACGTTCTGAACCCAGCTCGCGTACCCTTTTAATTGGCGAACAGCCAAACCCTTGGGACCTGCTTCAGCCCCAGGATAGGATGAGCCGACATCGAGGTGCCGAACCGCGCCGTCGATGTGGACTCTTGGGCGCGACTAGCCTGTTATCCCCGGAGTAACTTTTGTCCGTTGAGCTCCGTCCCTCCCACAAGGAGACGGAGGATCACTAAGTCCGCGTTTCCGCCCTGCTCCCCTTGTGAGGGTCGCAGTCAAGCTAGCTTATGCCTTTACACTTTCATCCCGATTTCCATCCGGGATAAGCTAACCTTTGAGCGCCTCCGTTACCTTTTAGGAGGCAACCGCCCCAGTTAAACTACCCACCAGGCACTGTCCCCTGATTTCTCAGGGTTAGAACCGAAACTTTACCAGGGTGGTATTTCACTGGCGGCTCCCTCCGATCTGGCGACCGGAGTTCATAGCCTCCCACCTATGCTACACAGGTAAAGCCTCGATCCAATGCCAGGCTGTAGTAAAGCTTCACGGGGTCTTTCCGTCCTGTCGCAGGTAACCGGCATCTTTACCGGTATTGTAATTTCGCCGGAGCCCTCGTCGAGACAGTGCCCACCTCGTTACACCTTTCGTGCGGGTCGGAACTTCACTTTACCCCTATGTTTCCATAGGGAGTAGACTATCCCTTCACCTTACCAAGAACTTTTAGGAGGTGCGCTTTCTTATATTTTCTGTTTCCTGGAGTATTCATCTTGTAAGCTAGTTCTAAAATTTCTCTCAGATACCTTGGTGAACGATCCAAATTCATTCGGATCATCTTGCAAATCTTCTTGAAGATATTAAAATCATTGCTTTTCTTTCCTTTTAGGGGATATTTCTCAAAATGAGGAACTATCTTTTCTATTAAATCAGCTATAGATCTTACTTCATATTTATAAGTATTATCGGTTCTTGAAAATCTTATTCCGCCACAACCAAAGTATTCCCGAAGTTCTTTAATTACTGAAAGATCTTTTAAGGAAAGAGAGAAAGAGGGACGAACTTCTATCTTGGTCTTAAGCTTAGCTCTCAAATTAAAACTCACACGGAAACATCCTTCTCCTTCAACTAAACCAGTTATATACCAGGGATCTAGCATCTGCACCTCCATGAGTTCTTTCTACAATCCCTTTAACAAGGGATTGGGTAAGGGCCGGCGTATTGCCCACCTTTGGTGGGCCTCCCCTTTCGGGTCAGTCGTTACGGGGCTCTATCTCCCTCTCGAGAGATAGGCTTCCCTCGGGGTTACCCCACACCATTTCGGTAGGAGGGCTTCCCCGATATGAGCCGGTTTTTTCATCTCCCTCACGGGAGAAGCGGGCAAGTCTTCTTACCCGACAAGGAATTTCGCTACCATAGGACGATTATAGTTATCGCCGCCGTTTACCAGGGCTTAGGTTTGGAGCTTGCACTCCTCCCCTTAACCTTCTGGCACTGGGCAGGTGTCAGCCTCTATACATTGTCTTTCGACTTTGCAGAGACCTGTGTTTTTGGTAAACAGTCGGGTGGGCCGATTCTCTGCGGCCTCTTTCAGCTTTACTCATAAGAGTAAAGCTTACTTGAGGCACCCCTTCTCCCGAAGTTACGGGGCCAATTTGCCGAGTTCCTTGACGAGGGTTCTTCCGAACGCCTTAGGCTTCTCGCCTCGCCCACCTGAGTCGGTTTGCGGTACGGTCACCACGATTTCTCGCTAGAGGTTTTTCTTGGCACCTTCTCCGCCCGAGTCTTCCGCTGTTAGGCGGAATCCCTCCCTTTGGAAATGAGAAATGATCCCGGATTTACCTAGGATCCATTTCCGCCGGGAGACGCGTATAGCCAAAACGCGCTCGGACCTTGAAGATGCGTCACCCCATTGCTAGACAGCAAGGAACGCCATTCAGTCGCTCCAGGAAACCAGAGGTTTCCTTTCGCTCCTGAACTTTGTTCCAAGCCGTCTTTGGCGAAATCGTGGTGGCGCCGGAATATCAACCGGCTATCCATCGCCTACGCCTTTCGGCTTCGGCTTAGGACCGGCTAACCCCGGGCCGATTAACGTTGCCCGGGAAACCTTGGGCTTTCGGCGTCCCGATTTTTCATCGGGATTATCGCTACTCATGCCAACATTCTTGCTTCTATGCGCTCCACCCCTTCTCGCGAAGAGGCTTCAACGCGCATAGAACACTCCCCTACCTCCCGACTTAAAGTCGGGACCCTGGCTTCGGTGCTAGGCTTAGTCCCGGACATTTTAGGCGCAGGATCGCTCGACCAGTAAGCTGTTACGCACTTTTTAAATGATGGCTGCTTCTAAGCCAACATCCTGGTTGTCTGGGCGATCCCACCTCCTTTGAAAACACTTAGCCTAGACTTAGGGACCTTAGCCGAGGGTCTGGGTTGTTTCCCTCTCGGCTACGAAGCTTATCCCTCGTAGCCTGACTCCCAGAATAAAGGCAGCAGCATTCGGAGTTTGGTTGGATTAGGTAACCGTTAGGTCCCTAATCCATCCAGTGCTCTACCTCTGCTGCCCAAATTCTGAGGCTATACCTAAATATATTTCGGGGAGAACCAGCTATCTCCAGGTTCGATTGGTTTTTCGCCCCTATCCACAGCTCATCCGATGGGTTTGCAACCCCAACCGGTTCGGGCCTCCACCCGGTTTTACCCGGGCTTCACCCTGGCCATGGATAGCTCACCTGGTTTCGGGTCTAGCCCCACTAACTAAAGCGCCTTTTAAGACTCGGTTTCCCTGCGGCTACCCCTTACGGGTTAACCTTGCTAGTGAGGCTAACTCGTTGGCTCATTCTACAAAAGGCACGCCGTCACCCTGAACCAAAGGTTCAAGGCTCCGACTCTTTGTAGGTAGACGGTTTCAGGTTCTATTTCACTCCCCTTACCGGGGTTCTTTTCACCTTTCCCTCACGGTACTAGTTCACTATCGGTGGCAAGGAGTATTTAGCCTTGGGAGGTGGTCCTCCCAGCTTCCCACAGGATTTCACGTGTCCCGTGGTACTCTGGGCAGCAGCAGCGAAGTCTGACCATTTTCGCCTACGGGGCTATCACCCTCTCTGGCGGTCCTTTCCAGGCTCCTTCGGCTAATGGTCAGATTTGTAACTTCGCCTCCCGTAAAGGGAACGCTGCTACCCACAACCCCCCGCTCTTGAATAATCAAAGAGCGAGGTTTGGGCTGTTCCCCGTTCGCTCGCCGCTACTAGGGGAATCGCTTTTGCTTTCTTTTCCTCGGCCTACTAAGATGTTTCAGTTCGGCCGGTTCCCCTCCCGACTTAAAGCCGGGATGCTCCGAGTTTATCGGAGCGGGTTTCCCCATTCGGAGATCCCCGGATCAAAGCTTGCTCGGCAGCTCCCCGGGGCTTATCGCAGCCTGCCACGTCCTTCATCGGCTCCTTGCCCCAAGGCATCCACCGTCTACCCTTGTGAACTTTGTGCCACCACCTAAGGCGCGAATTTTATTAAATTTTTAAAGATCTTATTTATTAAAAAAGCCGCTTGTTAATCCAAGCGGCTCATTTTAAAAGCTTGCTACAATTTTCATTGCCGCTTGGAAATTTCAGGGTATTTAATTGTCTTTTCAGAATTGTCCACTGTTACTTTTGTTTCAACCTTTATTTTATTAAAGTTAATTTTTTTGTCAAGACCTATTTTAGAATATAGCATAAATCCTTCTATCTGTCAAGTGTATATTTCTAATATCTCTTTGTTTCTTTCTTAACAACTTCCAAAAACTGCAAATTTTCCGCGATCGCTGAATTTTTGCAGAAAAAATTTGGTTAAAATAAAAAACCCCTAAACGGGGTTAATCAGCCGAGCTCATTTTATTTTACTAATCTCATTTGAATTTCGTTGTTTTCTTCTGTTTTTTCTTCTTTTTCTTCTTTTTCTTCTTTTTCTCGCTTAACTTTGGTTTCTTCCCATTCTAATTCCCATTCTCTTTCGTTTTGGAGAATTTTTAACTTTAGCGGATGATTCTTTTCAGTAACTGCTACTATCTCGTTTTTCCTCAAATTTATTGTCCACGCAAGTGGAACTTGTTCTTCCTTTGAATTAATGATAAGATTTGTTTTTAATAAAATATCTTCTTTAGGAATAAATATCACAAGGCAACCTCGGGGAATTATCTTTTTATTTCTATACGGATCTATCAGAATTACCTCCTCTATTCTATTATAGCCTCTCCAACTAGAATTTATCACAACGAAATGAAAGCGTGAGTATTTTCTATTCAATTCAGAAAATGCCTCGTATTTCTGTGCAAATTCTATTTCTGGCTTCGTAAGATTTTCATGAAATATTTTTACGTGAGCTACCTCTGCTTGTGCTATCTCTCTTTTTTCATTCCACCTCCAAATTAAATTTGGAGGCAGAAAAACTCTTCTGACACAATTCTTTACTTTCTTCATTTTTTCATCACCTCCTTCAAAAAAATTTTAAAAGAGCTGAGCTCGGCTGAATACTTTAGTATACCATTTAATCTGAGATTTGTCAATTATTTTTGGCGAGCTATAAATTTTGGTCGTTCTCCAATAAGGTCAATTATTTTTGAAGGAGGTTTTATAGGAATTTCTACATCTAAAACTATATCCGGCTTATATTTCCTTCTCTTGAAGGTATTATAGATTTCTTTTCCTGAATAAAAAGGTGGTTTTCCAGAAATATTGGCAGAAGTTGTAGTAAAAGGAATTTTCAGCTCTTTTGCTAACAATCTGGTAAAAAGAAAATCAGGAATCCTTATTCCTATTGTCTCTTTTCCACCAGTTAAGATTTCTGGTAAATTTTTTTTCTCAAAAATTAAAGTATAAGCTCCTGGTAAATATTTTTTAAAATAAGTTTTTTTCCTCTCATTTATTTTTGCAAATTTTTTTGCCATTGAAAGAGAAGAAACAATAATAGAAAGAGGTTTTTTAAAATCTCTTCCTTTGATTTTATAAACCTTTTCGATAGCTTTTTCATCTAAAGCATTTGCTCCAAAACCAAAACAGGTATCGGTTGGATAGGCAATGACCGCTCCTTCTCGAATAGCTTCTGCTAATTTCTTTATTTTATCTCTTTCTGGTTTTTTTAGATTTATTTTTATTAGCTCCATTTTAAAAAATTGGACCCGAGCGGATTCGAACCGCTGACTTCCTGCGTGCAAAGCAGGCGTTCTACCACTGAACTACGGGCCCAGATTTAAAATGGAGAAGAAATTATTGATCCTAAAATTCTCTCTATAATTCCTGTCACATAAAACAATGTCAAAACTATAATTGCTAAACCAATTAGTTGCCACATTAGATAAGATCCTCCTGCTCCAAAAGTTCTTTCTGCCCAACTGATAGGACCTAAACTTTGCACTAATTTCCTATTGTAGATCACACAAGCAATTCCAATCCCAATCCCAATTATAAAAATTAATAATTTCATTAATTTTATTTTACTATAAAAGTTTAAAAAATAAAAATATGCGCACGCCTGGATTCGAACCAGGGACCTCAGCTTTATCAGAGCTGCGCTCTAACCAACTGAGCTACGTGCGCAAAATAAAAGGAAGCTCTTTCCCAACTGGGGAAATGGCAAGTCCGGTTTCTCCACCCAGAAGGTGGAGTCGACCCTTGGTGTGAAAGTCACACCTTAAAAGGAGGTGATCCATCCGCACCTTCCGGTACGGATACCTTGTTACGACTTAGCCCCGGTCACCAGCCCCACCTTGACTCCTACCATTACTGTAGGAGCTTCGGGTGTTGCTGGCTTCCATGGCTTGACGGGCAGTGTGTACAAGACCCGGGAACGTATTCACCGCGCCATAGCTGATGCGCGGTTACTAGCGATTCCGGCTTCATGCAGGCGAGTTGCAGCCTGCAATCCGAACTGAGACCGGCTTTTTGGGATTAGCTCCCCCTCGCGGGTTCGCAACCCATTGTACCGGCCATTGTAGCATGTGTGTAGCCCAGGGCATAAGGGCCATGCTGACTTGACGTCGTCCCCTCCTTCCTCCCCGTTATCCGGGGCAGTTCCCTGTGACATCCTAACACAGGGTGAGGGTTGCGCTCGTTGCCGGACTTAACCGAACACCTCACGGCACGAGCTGACGACAGCCATGCAGCACCTGTTCAACCCCTGTCACCAAAGGTGACAACCTCTCCCTTTCGGGAAAGGCATAAGGGTTGAATGTCAAGCCCTGGTAAGGTTCTTCGGTTAGCATCGAATTAAACCACATGCTCCACCGCTTGTGCGGGTCCCCGTCAATTCCTTTGAGTTTTAGCCTTGCGGCCGTAGTCCCCAGGCGGGGCACTTAACGCGTTAGCTTCGCTGCCCAGCGGGTCGATGCACCGGACAGCTAGTGCCCATCGTTTACGGCGTGGACTACCGGGGTATCTAATCCCGTTCGCTCCCCACGCTTTCGCTCCTCAGCGTCAGGGTAGAGATGGCAGGCTGCCTTCGCCATTGGTGTTCTTCCCGATATCAACGGATTTCACCCCTACACCGGGAATTCCACCTGCCTCCCTCTCCCTCTATTCCGGCAGTATTGTCCGCCGTTCTCCGATTGAGTCGGAGGCTTTAACGGACAACTTACCGGAACGCCTACGAGCGCTTTACGCCCAGTAAATCCGGATAACGCTCGCGCCCTCCGTGTTACCGCGGCTGCTGGCACGGAGTTAGCCGGCGCTTATTCGTCCGGTACCGTCATTTTTTTCTTCCCGGACAAAAGGGGTTTACAACCCGAAGGCCTTCTTCCCCCACGCGGCGTCGCTGCGTCAGGCTTTCGCCCATTGCGCAAGATTCCCTACTGCTGCCTCCCGTAGGAGTAGGGCCCGTGTCTCAGTGCCCTTGTGGGGGGCCACGCTCTCACGCCCCCTACCCGTCATCGGCTTGGTGGGCCATTACCCCACCAACTACCTGATAGGCCGCAGGCCCCTCCCGGAGCGGCACGGCGGTTAACCGCACCTTTACTCTGTGATAGATTTATCACAGAGACCATGGGGTATTAGCCTTCCTTTCGGAAGGTTATCCCCCTCTCCGGGGCAGGTAACCTACGTGTTACTCACCCGTTTGCCGCTATCCGCTCAGATTCTTCTCCGAAGAGAAGATTTAGAGCGGACCGCTCGACTTGCATGTATTAGGCACGCCGCCAGCGTTAATCCTGAGCCAGGATCAAACTCTCAGGAAAAAAGCTATTTTAGAAGATAGCTAATTTCCTAAGAGATCTTTAGGTTCCGGACTTGCCATCCCCCAGCTGTTAAAGAGCTTCCTTTAAGTATTTTAAGAAGTTAAAAACCGATTGTCAACACCTAATTATAAATTAATTTATTAAATTTGTCAAGTGTATTATTTTTCTTTCTGACTTTCTATTATATGATCAATAATTCCATATTTTTTAGCTTCAACTGGATCCATAAAGAAATCTCTATCTGTATCTTTTTCTATTTTCTCCACTGGCTGGCCAGTGTGTTTAGCGAAAATTTTGTTAATTAAATTTTTTACTCTTACAATCTCTTTTGTCTGAATCTCTACATCTTTTGCTTGCCCTTCAGCACCACCCATCACCTGATGAATCATTACTCGGGAATTAGGCAAAGCATATCTCTTTCCTTTTTTTCCTCCTGCCAAAAGCATTGCTGCAGCAGAAGCAGCTTGACCAATACAAATAGTTGAAACATCTGGTTTCACATATTGCATAGTATCATAAATAGCTAAACCTGCAGTTACTAGTCCTCCGGGAGAATTAATATAAAGTTGAATATCTTTTTTAGAGTCTTCTGATTCTAAAAATAGAAGTTGGGCAATTATTAAATTGGCAACTGTATCATCAATAGGGGTTCCTAAAAATATAATTCTTTCTTTAAGAAGTCGAGAGAAAATATCAAAAGCTCTCTCTCCATAAGTTCCTTTTTCAATAACAATTGGAACTAATTGATTTATTGACTTAAGATTTTTGAAATCCATTTTCACCTCCTTGGACTTATTATATAAACTTTTCTTAAAAAAATCAAGACTCTCATTAAGAGAGTCTTTTTAAATCTGCATCTACCATTATTTTTACTAAATCTTTGAATTTTACCTCTGGGCTCCAATTTAATTTTTCTTTTGCTTTTGAAGCATCTCCTTGAAGAAAATAAACTTCTGCTGGACGGAAAAATTTGGGATCAATTTTCACCACAGGTTTATCTTTCCAAAAACCAATTTCTTCTATTCCTTTTCCTTTCCAAGAAATTTCTATTCCTAACACTCTAAAAGCTTCTTCAACAAATTCTTTTACCGAATGAGTTTCGCCTGTGGCAACTACATAATCATCTGGTTCATCTTGCTGAAGCATAAGCCACATTGCTTTCACATAATCTTTGGCATATCCCCAATCTCTTTTAGCTTCTAAATTTCCAAGATAAAGGCAATCGATTAATCCTAATTTTATCCGCGCTACTCCATCTGTGATTTTTCTGGTTACAAATTCAATTCCTCTTCTTGGAGATTCATGATTAAATAAGATTCCGCAGCAACAAAACATTCCATAACTTTCTCTAAAATTCACAGTGATATGATGAGCAAAAACTTTAGCGCAGGCATAGGGACTTCGAGGATGAAATGGGGTTTTTTCATTCTGGGGTATCTCTGCTACCTTTCCAAACATTTCTGAACTGGAAGCTTGATAAAATTTGATTTTTGGATTTACTAATTTTATTGCCTCCAAAAGCAAAACAACACCTTTTGCTGTAACATCCCAAGTATTAGTAGGAATCTCCCAAGAAGCTTTAACAAAAGATTGAGCTGCAAGATTGTATACTTCATCCGGCTCTGACTTCTCTAAAGCTCTTATCAAAGACATCTGATCTGTAAGATCCCCAACCAGAAGTTTAACCTTCTCCACTATCTTTGCTTCCTTTAAATTCCTCATATTAGGAACAGAAGTTCTTCTTACAAGACCGTAAACTTCATAACCCTTCTCAAGCAGAAGTTCTGCTAGATAAGATCCATCTTGTCCAGTAATTCCTGTTATTAAAGCTCTTTTCAAAAAGATCACCCCCCTTTTATTAATTTTTAATTTGCGGAATTTTTCTCGATAGTCTTTCTTATAAATTCGATTGTTTTTTTACCAAGTAAATAGTTTCTAAACTGTTCTTTAGAAATTTCTCTTTCGTTTTTAATCTCCTCATACTCTTTTTCTAACTCTTTTTCATCTATTTTTATTCCTTCTTCACTGGTTATTTTCCCACAAATCAAGGCTATTTTAACCCGATCAATTGCTGTGGACCTAAATGATTCTTTTAATTTAGTTAAATCTGTTGCTGAATTCTTAAGCCATTTCTCAAAATCAAAACCTGCTTTTTCAATCTGAGCTCTATAATCAGAAATTAGTTGGTCTAATTCTTGATTGATTAATGTCTCAGGAATTTCAAAATCTGCTTGATCTGCTATTTTTTTTAAAAGTTCTGTTTCATATTCTATTTCGTTTTCTTTCTGTTTCTCTTTTAGCAATGTTTCTTTTATTTTTTCTTTTAATTTCTCTAAATTTTCATAACCTAATTCTTTAGCAAATTGATCTGTTAATTGAGGTAATTTTATCTCTTCTAGTTTTTTAAGTTTGACTTTAAACTTCACTTCTTTTCCTGCCAATTCTTTGTCTTTTAAGCTTAAAGGAAAAACAAAATCGATCTCTTTTTCTTCGTTTGGTTTCATTCCTATCAATTTATTCTCGAAGTCTAAAAAGAAAAATCCTTCTCCTATTACCAAAGGTTGATTTTTTGTCTCCAATTTTGAAATTAATTCAGGAGAAAATTGTTTGGTAAGAACCTCAACATCAATCTCTACCCTATCTCCTTTTTTTGCTTCCCTATCTACAGGGACAAAAATAGCTTTCTTTTTTTGAATTTGAGAAAGGACTTCTTCTATTTCTTTCGGAGACACCTCTGCCTGAGGTCGCTCTATTTTTAACTGTTTCCAATTTCCTAATTTTATCTCTGGTAAAACATCAAATTCTGCTTCATATTCTAAAGCAAAATCTTCTTTAGGAGCTGAAGGACTGAATTTCAATATCTTTATTTTAGGATTTTCTAGAGGAATAAGGTTTTTTTCTCTTATTGCCAAAAAAAGAGAATCATTTATAGCGATCTCCAATGCTTTAGAATCCAACTGATTTGGTTCTATTCTTTTCCTTATCAGATCTAATGGAGCCTTCCCTTTCCTAAAACCATTTATTTCAATATGATTTCTAAATTCTTCAAGTGCTTTCTCCTTATAATTTAAAAATTCTTCTCCTTTTATCTTAATTTTTATTTTTACCCTACTTTTTGGTAAAGATTCTATTTCTAATTCCATCTTATTACCTATTTATTATAGTTGCTTTAAACTGAGTCATTGATTCAATCGACCAAGGAATACCTTCTACTCCCACACCTGAAATTCCTTGACCCATAAAAGGAAAATTATCAGGTGCTCTTTGAGTTTTTCCATTAATTTGAACAATAGCAGCCTCTAATGCTTGAGCTAATTCTTTTGCTTTTTTTAAATTCTTTGTAAAGACAGAAACGCCTAGGCCATAATCAGAAGCGTTATGAAGATCAACAGCTTTTATTATATCTTTTACTCTTAAAATCGGAAGAATCGGGCCAAATTGTTCTTCCCAAGCAATTCTCATTTGTGGAGTTACCTTATCAATAACAGTTGCTTGAAAATAGGTCTCCTTTTTTGTCTTTCCTCCTAAAACAATTTTTGCTCCTTTTTCTTTTGCGTCTTCTAATAACTCTTTTAAATAATCTGTCTGTTCTTTTGATCTTACAGGACCTAATTGAGTTCTTTTATCAAAGGGATCTCCTACTCGCTTAAAATGAACTTCTACAAAATTTTTTAATAATTTTATAAATTTATCTGCTATGCTCTCTATTATAATAACTCTTTTTATTGCATTAGCTCTTTGTCCAGCAAAGGTAAAAGCTCCCATTGCAATTTCTTTAACTGCTTTCTTAAGATTTGCATCAGGTAAAACTATTGCTGCATTTTTTCCTCCTAAAGCTAGTACTAAAGGAACAAGTTTTGCCTTCTCAGCAACAAATTCTCCAACCGAACTAGAACCAGTAAAGCTTATCATATCAATTAATTCATGGGTAATGAGAAACTCACCTATTTTCTCTCCTTTCCCAGTAATAACATTTAAAGCTCCTTCAAATACTCCTGCCTCTTTAAACAACTGAACAAAATGGAGTAAAGAAATCGCTCCCTGGGAAGGAGCTTTTATAACGCAGCTATTTCCTGCTATTAAAGCTGGCCCTATTTTCGTTACTGAAATATAGATGGGAAAATTAAATGGAACTATGCCAAGAATTACTCCTAAAGGTAATCTCTTTAGATAACAAATTTTACCTCTTCTAAAAATTCTTGATTCTTTTTCCCATTTTTTTTCTTGAATGAGATTTTTTAAAAAGGCAAGAGTTTTTTCTATTTCCTCTTCCGCTTCATTTTCCAATTTCCCTAATTCTCGCATTAAAAGTTCTATAAAAATTTTTTTATTTCTTTTTAAAAGAAAAATAACGTTTTTAAAAACAGAAATCCTATCCTCTAAAGAAAGTGAAGCCCAGGCACTTTTTGCTAAAGAAGCATTGGTAATACAAGTATCTATATCATCTTCTGTGCATTGTTGAACCCTTCCAACCAAGGAATTATCAATAGGAGAAATTACATCCAAAAGCATTCCACTGTCAGATTCAAGCCATTCTCCACCAGAAAAATATTTATAGGTGAGCCTATCTTCATCAGCAGTTTTTAATTGATTAAAATCAATAAACATTTTTTTTATTAAATTATTTTTATAACTTTAACCTGAGGATAATTTTTCAATCTGTTTCTAATTTCTCCTTTAGTTAATAAACCTGTTTGAGCTCCAAATTCAGAAACTACAGAAGCAGCATTACAAGCAGCAAATTTTAAAGCCTTCTCAATGTCCTTTGTCTGAAGGTAAATTGCGGAAAAGGTGGAAGCAAAAGCATCCCCAGCCCCGGTAGTATCCACTTTTTTAGTAGGAAATTTTCCTATTTTATAAAATAAACTTCCATCAAAAACATGAGCTCCTTTATCTCCCTCTGTTATACAAATCAATTCTGGACCCAATTTCTTTAAAACTTTCAAAATCAAAGGTATCTCAGTTTGGAAAGTAAATTCTTCAGCATCTTCTTTATTCATAAATACCATCTTTGCTACTTTTAAAATCGGTAATAAATTTTTTCGATCGGAAATTTGATTCTTTTCTGGATTAATTATTATTTCTAAAGAATTCTTTTTAGCAATCCTGGCAATTTTAGGTAAAATAAAATTCGCCTTTTTTGGTAAAGGACCAATATAAAATCTTTTTGCTTTCTTTAAAATTTTTTCTAAATCAAGCAATTTATAATCTTTCTCACCTCGATAGATAAATATTGTTCGTTCTCCAGTTGGCCCAGCTAAAATAAAAGCAAAACCTGATTTTATTTCCTTTTTTCTAATCAATAAATTAGTTGAAACTTTGTTTTTTATAAGTCTTTGAAAAATTTCTTCCCCATAAAAATCTTTTCCAATCATCCCAGCATAAGCTACTTTCATTCCTAATTTAGCCATTGCAACAGCAGCATTACAAGCACTCCCTCCAACATCAAGATAAATTTTTCTAACATCCATTTTCATTCCATAAGTAAAACAAAGTAAAGCGGGTTCGCACTCCAGTTTCCCTAAAGGACATAAAAGGGATGAAGGAACCTGAACAAAGATATCAAATAAAGCTTCTCCAATTGTAACCAGATCAAATTTCATTTGACACCTATTTTGGGTTAAATAATTTTATCTTCTTTTCAACAACCTTTTCAATATCAGAAATCACCTTTTCCATTATTTTATAAAGCTTGATTTCCTCAGGGTTTTTAGCAAAATAACTTCTTAAAGAAGCGAGAGCAGCTAAATTAAGATCAGTTGCTACATTTATTTTAGAGATGCCTAATTCTATTACCTTTTTAATTATAGCATCAGGAACACCTTTTGTCTCCATTAATTTTCCACCATATTTATTAATTTCTTTAACAAGTTTTATATCAACTTTAGAGGCACCATGAAGGACTAAAGGAATTCTCACTCTTTTTCTTATTTCTTTAAGTCTTTCTAAATCTAATTTTGGTTTTCCCTTAAATTTCTTTGGACCATGAGCAGTTCCAATTGCAACAGCCAAGGAATCAACACCAGTAAGTTTAACAAATTCCTCTGCCTCATCAGGATCAGTTAAAAATTTACCTCCTTCAATTTTTCCCAACTCTCCCTCAACCCAAATCCCTCTTGAATGAGCAAATTCTACTACCTCTCTAGTGATTCTAACATTTTCTTCAAAAGGAAAAGAAGAACCATCAATCATTACTGAATTAAATCCTGCATCTATTACTGCCTCTATTATCGAAAAAGATTTTCCATGATCCAAATGAAGCACTAAAGGAATCTCATAGCTAGCTGCTGTTTCCAAGATTGCTCCCATAAAATCAATTCCTGCAAATTTAATAGCTCCTTCTGAAACCTGCAAAATCACAGGAGAGTTCAGTTTTAAAGCAGCATTTAAAACTGCTTTTGTTGATTCTAAATTAAATATATTAAAGGCACCTATTGCATATTTCTTTCTTTGAGCTTCGTATAAAATTTTTGAAGGATTAGTTAGCATGAACTATTTGTCTAATTATTTTTATAAATTCCTCTGGTTTTAAACTCGCACCTCCAATTAAAAGTCCCTCTATTTGCTCTTTAGAAATAAAAGAAATTGCATTAGTTGAATTTACAGATCCTCCGTAAAGAAAAATTGGATTTGGAATTGAGAATTTTAATTTAAGAAAATCTTTAAGTTCTTTTATTAATTCATTAGTTTCTAAAGGATCAGCAGCTTTTCCTGTCCCAATTGCCCAAACAGGCTCATAAGCGAAAATAATTTTTGGGATTCTTTTTATTTTCTTTAACACTTCTTTTAGTTGTTTTAATAGATCTTTTCTCTCTAATCTTCTGTCCTTCTCTTCTGATCCTATGCATAAAATTGGCATTAAATTAAATTTTCTAGCAGCCTCTATCTTTTTTCTAATCATCTCATTTGTCTCCCCTAATTTTCTTCTTTCTGAATGACCGATAATTACAAATTTACATCCAAGATCTTTAAGCATTAAAGGAGAAATCTCTCCAGTAAATGCTCCTTTCTCTTCCCAAAATACATCTTGAGCACCTAAACTTAAGATAGATTTGTTTTTAAATAAAGAAAGATATACAAACGGTGGACAAATTGCTATTTCTAAATTTTTTTTCTTTAAGTTTTTAAGTTTTTTTCTTATTTTAGAAAATAATTGCTTAGCCTCTTCTTTTGAAGAAGGATTCATTTTCCAATTCCCTATTATAAATTTTTTATTCATTTTCGTCTTTAAGAAAATTATCTAATCTTTTTGCAATTTCTTGTTTTGGATAAACTCCAATAATCCTATCGACTATTTTTTTATCTTTAAAAAACAAAAGAGTAGGAATACTCATGATTTTATATCTAGCAGCTGTTACAGGATTTTCATCAACATTCAATTTTACAAATTTTACTTTTTCTTTGTATTCTTCTGTCAATTCACTGATTAAAGGCTCAAGCATTTTACAAGGACCACACCAAGGTGCCCAGAAATCTACTACACATAATAAATCAGAATTTAAAACTTCTTCCTCAAAATTCCCGTCATTAATCTCTTTTGCCATTTTTACCTCCTTTTGTTAATAACTCTTCTCTTTTTAAAACTTCCTTTAAAGCAGCGATAGCGACCTTTATTTGATCAGAGGTGGGTTCTCTTGTGAACAAAGCCTGAAATCCTAGCAATGGAAGAAAAAATATTTTTCCTATCAAACTGTCCTTAAATTTAAGCATAACCAGAATTAATTCAAATGAAAATGAAAAGGAAAGAGAAAAGATTAAAATAACAAAAAGGAAATAAATCGGAAAGAATAAATTTTGGGGTAGAAAAATTAGAAAAAAAGAAGAAAGAAATAGAGTCAAAGCTGCTAAGATAGAACCACAACGAGGATGTAATCTAGAAAAATTTTTAACTGAATGAGATTCTAGCAAAGAATCTTTTTCATAAGCATTTATCACCTTATGTTCTGCTCCATGATAGGAAAACAATTTAACATTTTGAGGAGTCTGGAAAAAAATTAAAATCAAAGTAAAAAAGAAAACAATTAAAAGAAAAGATGTTGATAAATTAAATAAAATCGGAACTTTTCTGAAAATTTCTACCTCATAAATTTTTAAAGAAATTAATTGAAAAATTCCAACAATTAAAAGAAGATAAAAGATTGACCAAAAGAGATTTGAAGCTGATTTTATTTTTTCTTTTAATTTTAATTTTGGCTTTTTTCTAATTTTAGAAGCAAGTCTATAAGAAGAAAAAGCTAAAAGGATTACCTCAATCAGTATAACAAATCCTCGAATAAAAGGAAAGCCTAAAAATTTATATCTAAGTTTTAAACTTTTAAGGGGTCTTGAGAAAACTCTGATTCCATAAGGGGTTCTAATTGCTATAGCAATAAAATGGGAACTTCTCATCATCACTCCATTGGACAAAGCCATTCCTCCAACTTTGATTTTCTGCTTCATTAATTTAATTCTATCACAAAAACGAAAAACTAAAAGCGGGAAACAAATTGCTCTAACCTCCTTTTAATAAATTTAAAATTTATCCCTTCCTTAAATTGTAACCACTTATTTTGCCATGGCAAATTAATACGTCACATTTTATAAAGTGAAAAACTAAAAGCGAAAAACGAAAAACTAATTAAA
>CAZICA010000013.1:0-25839 GCA_964537705.1 uncultured Candidatus Saccharibacteria bacterium | reverse complement strand
ATCAACCAGAAATTGATCCAACAATTTGTCTTCGATGTAAAAAATGCATCGAAGTTTGTCCTAATAATGTTTTAGAATGGAGCCATGGAAAAGTGGTGGTAGCCAGGCCAGAGAACTGTACAGGTTGTGGGAAATGTATTGATGAGTGTCCCACAGGAGCTATTTGGTTGGAGTAGAAAAAAGCGTAAAGCGAAAAGCGTAAAGCAAAAAGCGTAAAATTAAAAATCAGTTTTTAGCTTTTAGTTTTTAGTTTTTCGCTTTGATTGGTTTTTCGTTTTTAGTTTTTCGTTTTTAGTTTTTCGCTTTATTTGATTGCAAGCTAAAGCTTGCAGGTCCAGAAGGGGTGTGAAGCAAGCTGAAGCTTGCAGTCCAGAGAAAGGCGAGTTTTCGCTTTTAGTTTTTAGTTTTTCGTTTTTCGCTTTTCGTTTCTTTAATATCCCATTTCTCCACCCGCTGCTGGTGCTTCTGGCTTTTCTTTTTCAGGTAAATCAGTTACTACAGCTTCTGTTGTTAGAAGCATTGAAGCAGCAGAAACAGCGTTTAAAAGAGCCGAACGAGTAACTTTTGTTGGATCAACAATTCCTTCTTCAATTAGATCAACAAATTTATCTTTAGCAAAATCGTATCCATAATTTATATCTCCTTTTGATAAAATAGCATCAATTATAACAGATCCTTCTAAACCAGAATTTTCTGCTATTTGTCTAATTGGGGCCTCAAGAGCTTTTTTTAAAATATTTATTCCCACTTTTTCATCTTCATCTTCAACTTCAATTTTGTCTAAAGTTTTTTTAGCATTAAGTAAAGCTACACCTCCTCCAGGAACTATACCTTCTTCCACAGCAGCTTTGGTAGCTGCTAAAGCATCTTCGATTCGATGCTTTTTTTCTTTTAATTCAACTTCAGTAGCAGCTCCCACTTTAATTACTGCTACACCTCCGGAAAGTTTTGCTAATCTTTCTTGAAGTTTTTCTTTATCATATTCAGATGTTGTTTCCTGAATTTGTTTTTTAATTTGTTCAATTCTATTTTTTATTTCTTCCGGAGATCCTTTACCCTCAATAATGGTGGTAGTATCTTTATCAGCAACTACTTTCCTTGCTTCGCCTAACATATTAATTTCAACATTTTCTAATTTAAGCCCTAATTCTTCGGAAATAACTTCTCCTCCAGTTAGCACAGCAATATCAGAAAGCATTTCTTTTCTTCTTTCTCCAAAACCAGGAGCTTTTACTGCCAAGGTATTGAAAACTCCTCTTAATTTGTTAACTACCAAAGTAGCTAAAGCCTCTCCTTCCACATCTTCGGCAATAATAACTAAATCTTTTTTTCCTGTTTGAGCTAACTTTTCCATTAAAGGAACAATTTCGGAAACAGCCGAGATTTTTTTATCAGTTATTAAAATGTAAGGATTCTCAAACACTGCTTCCATTCGGGAGGTGTCTGTTATCATATAAGGAGAAATATAGCCGTTATCAAATTGCATTCCTTCCACATATTCTTTGTCTAGCCCGAAAGTTTGAGATTCTTCCACAGTAATTACTCCATCTTTACCTACTTTTTCCATAACTTCGGCAATAAGTTCTCCAATTTCTTTTGAATCAGCAGAAATTGCTGCTACCTGAGCAATTTCTTCTTTAGAAGTTACCTTTTTTGCCATTTTTTTAAGTTCTTCTACTACTTTTTGAGTTGCTTTTTCGATTCCTCTTCTTAAAGCCATTGGATTTGATCCGGCTGTTACATTCTTAAGTCCTTCATGAATGATAGATTGGGCAAGAACTATTGCTGTGGTAGTTCCATCTCCTGCAACATCATTTGTTTTTGTTGCTACTTCTTTTATTAATTGAGCTCCAGTGTTTTCAAATTTGTCTTCTAGATCTATTTCTTTAGCAATAGTTACTCCATCATTTGTTATTACTGGAGCTCCAAATCCTTGATCAAGTAAAACGTTTCTTCCCTTTGGTCCTAAGGTGACTTTAACAGCATCAGCTAATTTATCAATGCCTTTTTTTAAAATTTTTCTAGCATCTTCAGAAAATTTAAGTTGTTTTGCCATAGGTGCCTCCTTTTTAATATTAAGAAATTATTCCTAATATATCTTCTTCTTTTAAAACATAAAGTTCCTCATCATCTATTTTTATTTCCGTAGGACTATATTTTGTAAAAAGAACTTTATCGCCTTTTTTTACTTCTTTTACATCTTTACCTACAGCTAAAACTTCTCCTTCTTGAGGTTTTTCTTGAGCTGTTTCAGGAAGGACTATTCCTCCTTTTGTTTTTTCTTCGGATTCTAAAGGTTTAACTAAAATTCTGTCAGCTAAAGGTTTAAATTCCATAGGCCACCTCCTTTAATTAAATTTTAATTTTTATTAGCACTCACCTTTAATGAGTGCCAATCCTTATTTTATCTAATAGAAAAATTTATGTCAAGAATAATTTAGTTCTTTTTAAGAATTCTTTTTTATAAACTTCTCTCATATCGCTTGGATGAAATTTTAGCATCCTTTCATTTGCTATTATCGCTGTTTTTAAAGTTAGGTCAGTAATTCCTTTTTTTATTTTCTTTTTTTGGATTTCTCCTAATTTTTTTTCAATAAAATCTCCAAATTTACCTTTTAAAATTAATTCCCCAATTTTTCTTAAAAGGTTAATTATAATTAATCTATCTTTGAATTTTTTATTAATTGAAAAAGAAAAGTTTGGCAGATATCTTTTTATCCATTCATTTTCTTTTATAAATTTTGGGAATAATCTTCTATCTAAAATTGGAACTATTTGAGCAGTCCAATAAATAAGATAAATATCAAAAGGGATGGCAATTTTTTCTAAATTTAGGTTATCCTCGGTTACATAAAAGCTTAGACAAAATTTATCTTTGATTCTTTTTTTAATTCTTCTTTGTCTTAAGATAGAAAGAACTAAAGTTAAAAGAGCTCTTGATGTCCAGATTCTTCCTTTTCTAATTACAATAAAAAGATCTATATCCGAGCTTTCTTTTGCGTTATTAAAAGCAAGGGTGTTACAAATTCCAACAAATTTTATAAAGGGAATAAGATTAAATACCCATAAATATTTTTTAACTTTTCTCCATTTCTTTTTAGAAATTTTATATCTTTTTATTCTTTCTTCTATTAGTTCTTCTTTACCCGGGAGGTAATAAAAATTTTCTTTAAATTCAATCTTTCTTTCTTCTAGGAGATTTTTGATAGAATTCTCAATTTCCTGATCAGTTGCTTTCTCTTCTAAAAGATATCTTTTGATTTCTTCTTTAGTTAATGGATAAAAGAAAATATCAAAATAACATAAGGTCTTAATTATAGCTTTTTCTATTTTATTCATAGGTAAGCTATGATACAATATTAATAACTAAAAATCAATTTTAAGATGAAGAAAACTTCTAAAATTGTTCTTTCTGGAATCCAGCCAACAGGGGAGCTTCATGTTGGTAACTATTTAGGTTCTATTATTAATTTTATTAAATTACAAGAAAGATACCAATGTTTTTTCTTTATAGCAGATCTTCATTCACTGACAGAACCTTTTGATCCAAAAGAAAAAAGAAAGCAAATTTTTAATCTTGCTTTAGATTTTTTAGCTTTAGGTTTAGATCCTTTAAAATGCACTATTTTCATTCAATCTCAGATTCCAGCTCATTCAGAATTAGCTTGGATTTTTAATTGTTTGACCCCAATCTCTTGGTTAAAGAGAATGACCCAATTTAAAGAAAAATCAAAAACCCAGAAAGAAAATATCAATACGGGTCTTTTTACCTATCCTGTACTTCAAGCAGCTGATATTTTGATTTATAAAGCAAATTTAGTTCCGGTAGGGAAAGATCAACTTCAGCATTTAGAATTTACTAGAGATATTGCTAGAGTTTTCAATAGATTATTTGGAAAAACCTTTCCCGAACCCCAACCTATTTTAACAGAAACACCAAAGATAATGAGTCTACTTAGTCCAGAAAAAAAGATGAGTAAATCCTTAGGTGAAGGACATTGGATAGGAATAGGGGATTCACCTTCTACTATTTATAAAAAGATAAAAGCAGCAGTTACTGATATTGGACCCTTAAAGCCAGGAAGTAGTAAGAAATCAGCTGGGGTGGCGAATTTATTTTTGCTTTTAAAATATTTTGGATCCAAAGAAGATTATCTTTATTTTGAAGAAAGTTATAAAAAGGGTACGATTAGATATATCCAGCTAAAAGAGGTTTTGGCTAAATCAATAGCTAATTATTTCAAACCTTTTAGAGAAAAAAGGAAAGAGCTTTTGAAAAAGAAAAAATATGTTTTAGATGTTCTTGAGGAAGGAAGAAAAAAGGCAATGAAAGTAGCAAATCAAACACTTTCTGAAGTAAAAAAGAAAATAGGATTGGTATGAGAAAAACTTATGATCTAATAATAGTTGGAGGAGGACCGGCAGGAATTACTGCCTCTATTTTTGCTTCTAGATTTTCTCTTGATCATGCTTTAATTACAAAAATTTTAGGAGGAGCTGTTCTTGAAGCAATAAAGATTGAAAATTATCCAGGATTTCCATCTATAAGTGGCCTAGATTTAGTAAATTCTTTTGAAACCCATCTTTTAAAATTTAAGCCAAAAATAATTTATGATGAAGTTGTTAAAATTGGGGTCTTTAAAAATTTTTTTGAATTAGAAACTAGATCAAAAAATAAATTTAAAACCTTATCTCTTATTCTAGCTTTAGGACTTCAAAAGAAAACTTTAAAAATAGGGGAGGAAAAGTTTTTAGGAAAAGGAGTTTCTTATTGTGTTATTTGTGATGCAAGCTTTTTTAAAAATAGAAAAGTTGCTCTTATTGCTAAACCAGATTTAATCGATCATTCTTTAGAAATTCTTTTAAATTGGGTTAAAAAAGTTTATTTAATTTTAGAGAAGAAAAAAGATTTAAAATTCTTTAATAGAAAAAAGGTAGAAATAATAGAAGGAAGAATTAAAAAAGTAGAAGGAAAGGATTATCTTGAAGGGATTTTGTTTGAAAATGGAAAACGATTGAAAGTCGATGGTTTATTTATTGAATTGGGAGGAGTCCCTTCTTCTTTATTAATCAAAGAATTAAAACTTGAAACAGATAAAAACGGTTTTATTAAAATAAATGAAAAAGGAGAAACTTCTATTCCTGGGATTTTTGCTGCCGGAGATATTACTACAGGTTCAGGAGGATTAAAACAAATAATCACTGCAGCAGCAGAAGGAGCAATCGCGGCCAGTTCTGCTTATAAATTTTTAAAAAAGTTAAGATGAGATTTTTAATTGCTTTAGCAATTCATTGTGGCACCATAATAGGAGTTGGAATTTTTGCTCTTCCTTTTTCTGTGACTAAAGCAGGGTTTATACCCTCCTTTTTTCTGTTTATAATTTTAACTCTATTTTTAATTTTTCTAAATTTATTCTATGGAGAAGTAATTTTAAGGATAGGAGAAAAGAAACGATTACCAGGCTATTCAAAAGTCCTTTTAAACAAACCTTTGGTTATTTTTTCTTATTTAATAAGTATTTTAACTTTATATGGAGCTATTTTAGCTTATTTAATTATTTCAGGAAGATTTTTATTTAATTTATTTCCTTTAACTAACCCTTTAATCTGGACTCTTGGTTTTGCTTTTGGGGGCGCAATTTTAATTTATTTTGGAAGAAAACCTATTTCATTTGTAGAAAGTTTTTTACTTCTATTTCTACTAGGAATCTTGATTTTATTTTTTAAAGAAGGAGGAAAATTTATAAATTTTGAAAATTTTTACTCAGTTCAGCTAAAGAATTTATTTCTTCCTTATGGAAGCATTCTTTTTTCTCTTTGGGGGATTTCTATTGTTCCAGAGATAAGAGAATTTTTAAAAGGAAGAGAAGATTTATTTAAAAAAGAATTAATTTTTTCTATAATTATTTCTTCTTTTATTTATCTTTTATTTGTAATTCTGGTAGTTGGGATTTCTGGGAAGAATACTTCTTATGAGGCTATTTCTGGACTTTCTAAATTTTTAGGAGAAAAAATAATAAAATTAGGATTTTTGTTTGGAATTTTGACAGTTTTTACCTCTTTTATTACTTTAGGACTAACTTTGAAAAAGGTGTTTTTCTATGATCTAGGTTTGTCCCATTTTCTTTCCTGGCTATTGAGTTGGTCTATTCCTTTGTTCATATTTTTAATTGGAATCCAGGAATTTATAAAAACAGTTGTAACCACAGGAGGTATTCTTTTAGGTTTTCAGGGAATTTTAGTTATTTTACTTCATAGAAAAGCTAAAGTTCAAAGCAAATTTAAGCCATTTTTTTCTATTCCCTTTCCTTCATTTCTTTATTGGGTCTTTATTTTATTCTTAGTTGGAGGTATTTCTTATGAAATTTTCCATCTAGTAGGGTTTAATTATTGATTTTTTTCTAAATTTATGCTATAATTAAATAATAATTGGGGATAAATAAAAACAAAAACAAATGGAGAATTTATTTTTAGAAATCGGAATAGTTATTATTGCGGCAACTCTTTTAGGAGCAATAGCTAGGATTTTAAAGCAACCTCTTATTTTAGCCTATATTTTAGCTGGGATTTTAATAGGACCTATTGGTTTTAAATTAATCTCTTCTCAAGAGACTATAGGCGTCCTTTCAACTTTAGGGATCGCCTTTTTATTATTTTTGATCGGTCTTGAATTAGATTTTAAAAAAATAAAGGAGATAGGAGTAGATTCATTTTTTATAGGAATAATTGAGGTAATTTTAGTAACTATTTTAGGGTTTTTAGGTGGTTTGGCTTTAGGATTTTCTTCTTTTGAAAGTTTACTAATAGGTTTTGCACTTTCATTTTCTTCAACAGTGGTTGTTACAAAGCTTTTAACAGAAAAGCACGATCTTAACACCCTTTACGGAAAATTAACTTTAGGAATTTTATTAGCTCAAGATTTTATTGCAGTGATTGTATTGATATTAATTTCGAGTTTCAAAATTAATGGAGTGTGGGGATTGTTTTCTGAATTACCTTCGGTTTTAATAAAAGGAATCGGTATTTTTGTTCTTGCCTTGCTTTTTTCTAAATATATATTTCCAATTACTTTTAAATTTATAGCAAAATCCGGAGAACTTCTATTTTTAACTTCAATTGCTTGGTGCTTCTTTTTGGTAGGTTTGTCCCAATTAGTAGGATTTTCTCCTATTTTAGGAGCATTTTTAGCAGGAATGAGCCTTGCAGCTCTTCCTTATAATATAGAAATCATAGGACAAATTAAATCTTTAAGGGATTTCTTTTTGACTATTTTCTTTGTTACTTTAGGAATGCAACTTATATTTCCTTCCTTATCTTCTCTTCTTTTACCTCTTTTTATCTTTTCTATTATTACTTTAATTTTAAAACCATTTATAATTTTAGTTTTAATATCTTTATTTGGCTTTGAAAAAAGGGTTTCCTTTTTATCTTCATTAACCCTTGCTCAGGTTTCTGAATTTTCTTTGATCATTTTAAGCGTTGCTTTTTCTTTTAAATTTATAGATCAAAATTTAATATCTTTAATTACCTTAGTTGCAATTTTATCTATCACCTTATCCGTTTATGCAACTTCTTTAAATGGAAAGTTTTATAAAATTCTTCAACCTATTTTGAAATTACTCGAGAGGAAAAAAATAAAAAAAGAAGAAGAGATTAGAAGAAAATTTGAAGATCATGTTGTTATATTCGGCTATCATAGATTAGGAAGGGATTTATATAAAGTTTTAAGAGAGATGGAGAAAGATGTTTTAATCATTGATTTTAATCCAAAGATAATTTCTGAACTATCTTTTAAAAATATTCCTTGTCTTTATGGGGATGCAACAGATCAAGAAATTTTAAAAAGAGCTAATATTAAAAGAGCTCATATGGTAATCTCAACAATTCCTGATAGAGAAGATAATCTTTTCCTTTTAAAAGAAATTAAAAGAATAAATAAAGATGTACCTGTAATAGTAACAGGAGAAGAAATTGAAGATGCTTTAGAACTTTATAAAAATGGAGCTTCTTATGTTATTTTACCCTATTTCTTAAGTGGAAGATATTTAAAAGGTCTTATTGAGAGATTTGAGAAGAAAAAAAGATCTTTATCAAGAACTAAAAAAGCTCATTTAAAACAGTTAATTTTAAAAAAAGAAGAGATTGGAGGATAAACTTGCCTTTTTAAAATTTTCTGCTATAATAAAAAATTGAGCGCGCGTAGCTCAGCGGTAGAGCACGGGTCTTATAAACCCGGAGTCGATGGTTCGAATCCATCCGCGCGCATTAAGAAAGCGCCTTTAAAAGGCGCTTTTGAGTTGATCGAAGAATTTGGTTATTTTATAATAAAGAAAGATTGAGCAGATGAGAAGAAAAAAGATTATTAAATAATTAAGGAACACACATTTAAAAGATTTTTTACAAATTTTTATAATGAATGAAGTTATAATAAAAATAATCCCGGTGATTTTAATTTTTATTTTAGGTTATCTCCTTAAAAGGTTAAATTTTTTAACTAAAGAAAATGGAGCGTTGTTTTTAAAGTTGGTATTTTATGTTTCTTTCCCGGCTTTAATAATTTTATCGATAACAAAAATTAAAATTACAACAGAGTTTTTCTATCTCCCAATAATACCTATTTTAATTATATTTTCTACCTTTATATTTTCCTTTTTTGTTGGAAGGTTGTTTAATTTACCAAGAAAAACATTTGGAGTGTATCTTGTTGGGACCTTAATCATGAACATAGGTTTTACCCTTCCTTTTTTTATTGCTGCATATGGGAATATGGGAGTAGCTCGGGTTTCAATGTTTGATTTTGGAAACGGTCTTTTAACTTTAACATTTGTTTATCTTCTAGCTTGTAAATATGGTAAGGATAAACTTTATTATAAGACCATGATTAAAAAATTCGCTTTATTACCCTCTATTTGGGCTTTACTGATTGGTCTAATATTAAATTTTACAAATTTAGCAATTCCACCTATAATGAAGGACTTTCTTCAAAAAGTAGGAAATATGACCATTCCTTTGATAATGTTGTCTCTTGGAATTTATTTCACTCCTAAAATAATCAAATTGTTACCACTTTCATCTGCAATAGTTACTAGAATGGGTTTAGGATTACTTTTAGGATTTCTTTTTGTAAAATTATTTAATCTTGAGGGATTAAATAGATTGATAGTTCTAATCGGTTCGGCTGCTCCAGTGGGGTATAATACTCTAGTTTTCTCTTCTTTAGAAAATTTAGATAAAGAATTTGCAGCTAGTTTGGTGTCGATTTCTATTTTATTGGGAATTATTTTTATTCCTTTATTAATTGCAGTTCTATAATATTATGAAACTTTGCAGTGCTTGTTTACTTGGAATAAAATGTGCTTGGGATGGTAAAGATAGATATAAAAATAAAAAAGTTATAGAACTGGCTAAGAGAGAAATTTTGATTCCTGTTTGTCCAGAACAACTTGGAGGATTACCAACTCCAAGAATTTTTCAAGAAATTCAAGGTGGCACAGGAGATGATGTACTTAATGGAAAATGTAAAGTTCTAAATAAAGAAGGGAAAGATGTAACTAAATTTTTTATTGAAGGAGCTTATGAAGTTCTAAAAATTGCTAAATTATTGGGTATAAAAGAATTTATAGCTAAACAAAAAAGTCCTTCTTGTGGATGCGGGAAAATCTATGATGGTACTTTTACTAAGAGATTAATCAAAGGAGATGGAGTTACAACAGCTTTACTGAAAAGGCATGGAATAAAAGTAATTTCAGATGAAAATTTATGAATTAGTCAAACCTATTACTTGACTTTCGGATAAAAATTTAGTAAGATAATAGTAAAAGTTTAAAGATGCAGCTAAGAAAAAAAAGAGAATTAATTATTTATTTTTTGATAGGAACCTTAGTGGTTAGTTATGGATTATTTAGCTTAGGAAAGGTTATTTGGAAAAATTATAAGATAAATAAAGAAATAATTAGTTTAAGAAAAGAAATTCAAGATTTAGAAAACAAAAATAAAGAGCTTAAAAATTTAATAACTTATTTTCAGACAAATTCATTTATTGAAAAAGAAGCAAGATTAAAGCTTGGTTATAAGAAACAGGGTGAAAAAGTTTTTGCTATTCCTCAAATAGGTTTAGAAAAGAAAGAAAATGATAAGGAAAAAGAGGAACCTAACTATTTAAAATGGATAAATTTTTTTCTTGAAAAATAATTAACGGAGCGGGGTGGAGCAGTAGTAGCTCGCCAGGCTCATAACCTGGAGGTCGTGGGTGCAAATCCCACCCCCGCAAGGCAGGGTAGCTCAGCGGTAGAGCAGCGGACTCATAAGCCGTCGGTCGTGGGTTCGAATCCCACCCCTGCCACTTAAAGACCCAGATTTTTCTGGGTCTTTTTGTGATATAATAAAATAGAAAATGGTTTTAAATTTAATTAAAGAATTAAAAAAATCTCCTTCTTTAACTTTATTTTATATTTTTTGTTTTTGTATTCCTTTTTGGCGAAGAATAAATATAGGAGAGTTTAAAGGAGAATATAATTCTTTATTTTTGTATTTAACCGATATTCTTTTTTTATTTGTTTTAATTGTTTGGATTTTTGAATTACTTAAGAAAAAAGAAAAATTTTACTGGGGATATTTGCCTGTTACAATTTCCTTTGGAGCTTTAATTTGTTGGTCCTTAATTAGTTTGATAGGTGCCTTTGATAAGACAATTGGAATTTTTAAAATTTTAACCCTTTTTGAATATTTTCTCTTTTATTTATTTTTGGTTAATAAATTAACTTTAGATGTAGTAAAAAACATCTTTAAAATTATGGTAGGCTCAGGGCTTTTTCAGGTTTTGATTGCTTCAATTCAATTTTTTAAAAATTCCTCTATAGGTCTTTTTATTTTAGGGGAACAACCTATAGATCCCTCTCTTTTAGGGATTGCTAAGATAAATTTGGATGGCTTCAAACATATTCGAGCTTATGGAACCTTTCCTCATCCAAACGTTTTAGCAGGATTTTTAGTGATCTTATTGATAGCTATTTTAATTTTTTTCTATCAGAGCCAAAGAAAAAAAATTAAATTACTTGCCTTTTCCCTTTTATTAGTTTTCTTTTTTGGTCTTTTACTCACCTTTTCTCGAAGTAGTTGGTTGGTTTTTTTGCTTGCTTTTGGAGCAATTTCTTGGTGGGAGATTTTTGTTCTTAAAAAACAAATAAAAAGAAACCTAACTTTTGTCTCTTTGTTTCTTTTAATTGCTTTTCTTTTGATACTTTTATTTTTTCCTTATATCAAAGCAAGATTTTACTTAGAACCCTATCAATTAATAAGAATTGAAAGAACTGAATTTGCAACAAATTTAATAAAATCTCATCCAATAAAGGGGGTAGGAATAGGGAATTTTGTTCCCGGACTTTTAAAAGAAGCTAAATTAAAAAATTGGCAATATCAGCCAGTTCATAATAGTTACCTTTTGATTATTTCGGAGATTGGATTTATTGGTTTTCTTTTATTTTTTAATTTAATTTATTGGCTTTATAGGAACCTAAAGGCGATAAGATTTGTTCCAAAAAATAATTATCAAAGAGGATTAGCTTTAATCTTAGCAGCAATTTTAATTTTATTTTTATTTGATCATTATTTCTGGACCATTAAACAAACTGAGTGGTGTTTTTGGTTAATAGTAGGCCTTATAGCAAAAAATGAAATTTACCCTAACTCAAAAAGTAGCTTTTAATACAATCATTCAATTAGGCGGAAAGATTTTAACCACCTTAATTGCTGTTTTTACCCTAGGAATTTTAACCAGATATTTAGGTTCTTCTGGTTATGGAGCTTATACCACTATTTTTGCTTTCCTAGGCCTTTTTGGGATTCTTGCCGATTTAGGCCTTTTTTCTATAGCGGTTAGAGAGATGGCAAAGAATCCTGAGAAGGCAGAATTTATTTTTGGAAATATTTTAACTATAAGAATTTTAGCTATCTTTTTATTTCTTCCTTTTGCAATTTTAATTGGCTTTTTAATTCCTTCTTATTCTTTCGAAATTAAACTAGGGATTTTAATAGGATCAGGGGTTATCTTCTTTGTTCTTTTAAATCAAGTGATAGCTTCAATTTTCCAAGTAAATCTTAGGATGGATAGATTAGCTATTTCAGAAATTTTGGGTAGGAGCGTAATTTTAGCTTTAATTATTCTATTTGTAAAATTGAAATTTTCTCTACTTTCAATCATTGGAGCAAATGTAGGAGGAAATTTTGTTTTATTTCTAGCAAGTTTCCTAATGGCAAGAAAATTTCTAAAGATAAAATTTTATTGGGATTTAGATTTTGTAAAGAAAATTTTATCGGAAACATTACCTTTGGCTTTGATTTTAGTTTTAGGTCTTATATATTTTAAAATAGATGCTTTAATGCTTTCTTTAATCAAAGGTATAAAAGCAGTAGGAATTTATGGATTGCCTTATAAGATTTTGGAAATAATCGTTACCTTTCCAACAATTTTTGTGGGTTTGGTTTTTCCTATTCTTTCCAGATATATAAAAGAAGATAAAGAAAAATTTAAAAGAGCTTTTCAAAAAGCTTTTGATTTTCTTTCTATCTCCTCTGTTCCTATTGTATTTGGTCTTTTTATGGTCTCTGAAAAAGTTATCAAATTAATTGCTCCTGGCAAAGAATTTGAAGATTCAATTTTTGTCCTTCAAATTTTAGTTTTTGCGATATTGTTCATTTTCTTTGGTACCCTTTTAGGAAATACAATAATCGCTGTGAATTTACAAAAAAAATTGGTCTTTGTTTATATTCTTTGTGTAACTTTAAATATAGTAGGAAACTCATTTTTAATTCCTTCCTATAGTTATTTTGGTGCTGCTTTTACTACAATTTTAACAGAAGGATTGATGGTTTTTCTTTCTTTTATTCTAGTTTTTAAATATCTTGATCTTTTTCCAAAAATTTCAATTTTAGGAAAAGCGATTATTTCAGGAATTGCCATGATTTTAGTTTTATTTATTTTTAGAGAAATAAATATTTTTCTTTTGATTTTTATTGGAGCAATTTCTTATGGGGTCTTTCTTTATCTAACTAAAGGAATTTCTAAAGAACTAATCCAGGAGTTTTTTATTAAGAAATGAAACTCAATAAAAAACCTAAAAAAATTTTAATTGACGGAAGGGTTCTTCAAACAGATCAAAAATTTCGAGGGATAGGAATCTATAGTTTAAATTTAATAAAAAATATCTTGCTTTTTGACAGAAAGAATTCCTATTTTCTTTTGGTGTACAAAGAAATAGAATTACCAGAATTTTCTTTTCCAAATCTTTCTTTTATAGAATTAACTTATCCAAAAATTTCTTCAAGATATCATTGGGTTTTAGATCAATTTTTCCTTCCTTTTAAATTAGCGAAGCTAAAATTCGATTTAATTCATTTTTTAGAACCAAATTATCCTTTGCTCTTTGCTTTTAAAAGGAATTTTAAATCTATAGTTACTATCTATGATGTGATTCCAAAAATTTTTCCTGATGCAGTTCTTTCTAAAACCTTAAAATATAAATACAGACTAAATTTTTTCACCTCCAGGTTTGCTGATAAAATAATTACTATTTCTTATTCTTCAAAAAACGATCTAATAGAATATCTTAAAATCCCTGAAGAGAAGATCGAGGTCGTTTATCCGGGGATTGATTCAATTTTTAAACCAGCTAATTTAAAGAAAGAAAATTTTATCTTATTTGTTGGAGTAGATGATCCACGAAAGAATGTTGAACTGGTTTTAATTGCCTTTACTGAGCTACTTAAAGAAATGCCCCGATTTAAAAATTTAAAACTGCTTTTAACTGGCAAACGAACTCTTTTTAGAGAAGAGATTAAAAGATTGATTGAATTGCTAAAAATAAAAGACAAGGTTATTTTTTCAGGCTTTTTACCTTCTGAAAAATTTAGAGAGATTTATCAAAAGGCCCTTTTTTTGGTTTTTCCTTCCCTTTATGAAGGATTTGGTCTTCCCCCATTGGAAGCTATGGCCTGCGGTACTCCAGTTATTTGTTCAAATACATCATCTTTACCAGAGATATGTGAAGATGCAGTTTTATATATTGATCCAAAGGATAAAGACGATTTAAAGAAAAAAATGATATCTTTACTAACTGATAAAAAGCTTTATCAAGATTTGGTTAAGAAGGGATTTGAAAGAGTTAAAAAATATCGATGGGAGGATGCTGCAAAACAAACTATAGAAATTTATAAAAAACTTATTGATTTATAAGGTTAAAACAGCTATAGTTTAAATAAGATGAAAATAGCTATTGATACAAGACCAGTTGCTAAAAGAAAAGCAGGGATAGGCCAATATGTTTTTAATATTGTTAAGAAATTATCAGAGATAGATAAAGAAAATGAATATATTCTTTTTGGAGGACCTATAAAGAGTCTAGGAAAAAATTTTCGTCAAAAGAGATTGATTGGGAAGATTCAAAGAATTTTTAACACTTTATGGAAAAGAATTTATTTTCCTCCTATTGAATGGTTGGTAGGGAAAGTAGATTTAGTTCATTTTACTAATTTTGTTGTTTTACCTACTTTTGCTAAAAAGATTATTTTAAATATATATGATCTTTCTTATCTAGCCCATCCCGAATTTGCTGAGAAAAAGAATTTAACTTTACTTAAAAAATTTGTTCCGGTTTCAATTGAAAAAGCAACAAAAATCATAACAATTTCTAAATTTTCCAAATCTCAAATAATAAAGCACTTTAAAGTACCAGAAGATAAGATATTTGTAATCTATCCAGCGGCCAATGAAGAGTTTAAACCTTTGTCTAATCTAGATAGAGAGAAAGTAAAAAGAAAATATAAACTTGAGAAAGATTTTATTCTTTATTTAGGTACTTTAGAGCCAAGAAAGAATGTAGAGACTCTTATAAAAGCTTACAACGAACTACCTCTTATTAAAGAAGAATTTGATTTGGTTATTGCTGGAGAACGGGGGTGGCTTTACTCTAATATTTTTAAATTAGTAAAAAAACTTTATCTAGAAGATAAAATAAAATTTCTAGGTTATGTCTCTGATCAAGAAAGAGTTTTACTTTATAATCTTGCTACTGTTTTTGTTTTTCCTTCCTTCTATGAAGGATTTGGGATGCCCCCCTTGGAAGCTATGGCCTGCGGTACTCCAGTAATTTGTTCAAATACATCATCTTTACCAGAGGTATGTGAAGATGCAGCTTTATATATTGATCCTTACAATTTAGATGATTTGAAAGAAGCTTTATCTAAACTTCTAACAGATGAGTCTTTAAGAAAAAAATTAGCAGGATTAGGTTTTGAGCAAGCGAGGAAATTTTCTTGGTTAGATTCAGCAAAAAAAACTTTGGAAGTTTATCGAATAGTTTATTCTGGTTACGAGAAAGAAGAATGGCGAAGTAAAAAATAAAAAAGGAGGTTAAATGAAAAAGAAAAAACAAAAAACAAAACCAAAAGAATTATTAAGTGAGTTAGCAAAAATCTTAAAAGATCTAGAAAAAAGAAAAGCAGAAATATTGAAAAGCTCAGCCTAAAGCTGAGCTTTTTTCTTTTTTTTGATATAATAAAATCATGAGAATAGCGATAGATTTAAGATGGGTTAGATCAAAAAATTTGGATGGAATAGGGCGTTATAGTTTGGAATTAACTAAAGAACTATTAAAAAGGAGTCCTTCAGATTTCAAATATTGTTTGTTATTTTGGAAAAAGGATCTTGGAGAATTTTCTTTAGATTTTTTAGGAAAAACTGCTTTAATTCCCGAAGTAAAATTTTTGCCCTTTAATATTCTTTCTTTAAAAGATTTATTAATTTTACCTTCCTATTTAGAAAAAGAAAAGATAGACATTTATTTTACTCCAAATTATTTTACTTCGCCAATTCATAAGAAAACTTATAAATTGATAGTTGTTGTTCATGATTTGATTCCTTTTTTATTTACTTTTCCAAAAGGTTCTTTAATTTGGAAAATATTTTTTAAATTTAAATTCCAATTAAGACCAATTTTTAAAAAAGCAGATAAAATCATTTGTGTTTCAAAAAACACAATGAAAGATTTAATTAAGTTGTTTAAAGTTCCTTCCGGAAAGACAAAAGTGATTGGAGAGGGAGTAGGACGAAATTTTAAAATTTTAAAGACTTATAAAGTTAAAGAATTTTTAAAAAAACATAAGTTAAATTATCATGAATTTATTCTTTTTGTTGGAAGACAAGATCCTTATAAAAATTTAGAGAGCTTGATAAAAGCCTATGGAAATCTAGAAGATAGGTTTAAAGAGAAATATAAGTTGGTTATTTTAGGGAAGATAAATCAAAGATATTTTCCTGGATTAAAAGAATTAATTCAAAAGCTGGAAATAGATAATTTTGTAAAATTTTTAGGATATATCCCTGAGGTTGAACTTCCTTATTTTTATAATGGAGCAGCGGTATTTTGTCTGCCATCTTTTTATGAAGGATTTGGGCTGCCGGTTTTAGAAGCCCAAGCCTGTGGTACTCCGGTAATTTGTTCAAATACTTCCTCTTTAGTTGAAATAGTTGATGGAAGTGCTATTTTAATCAATCCTTATGATTTTAGAGAGATTAAAAGAGCTTTAAAATGGGTTTTAGAAGATAAAGAACTTGTTTTAAAACTAAAAAGAAAGGGTTTAGAAAACGTTAAAAGATTTTCTTGGTCTAAAACAGCAGATCAATTTATAAATTTATTTAAAGAAATTTCATGAGAATAAATCTTTTTAAATTAATTTTTGTTTCTTTTGCAGGTATTATTTTGGGCTCTTTAATAGCTATAAAGGGTTTTATTGGATTTTTGGTTTTGTTTGGCGGAATAGTTTTTTTAATTTTTTCTTGGTTTATTTTCAAAGAACCTTCTCTAGGTTTGATCTTAATGGCTTTTTTTCTTCCTTTTGAAAGAATTGGAGGATATCGCGGTTTAGGAATAAATATTAGAATCAGTCAAATAATTTTTTTAATAACTCTTTTAGCCTGGCTTTTAAAAAATATTTTAATTAAAAAAGAAAAAATTAAATGGCCTTTCCCAAATACTTTATTTTCTTTATTTTTGGGCGTTAATTTCCTTTCTCTAATTAATTCAGGAGATTTAAAAAGATCTACTTTAGTGTTTTCTTTTCTTTTATTTTCTTTTGCTCTTTATTTTTTAATCATAAATTTAATTAAAAAAGAAGTTCTTTCTAAAATTCTTTCAAGTATATTTCTTAGCGCCTCCTTTGTTTCTTTATTTGGTTTTTTTCAATTTTTTGGAGATATTTTAGGACTTCCTGATTCTATAACTTTTTTGCTTCCTCGCTATAGTAAGGAAGTTTTGGGATTTCCTCGAGTTCAATCAACTGCTCTTGAGCCATTATATTTTGCAAATTATTTACTTATTCCTTTAACTTTGGCTTTAGTTTTACTTTTATCTAAAAATTTGAAATTTAAATATTCTTTTCTTTTTTCAACAGTTTTTTTAACCCTTTCTTCTTTAATCTTAACCTTTTCAAAAGGAGGAATAATTGCTTTTTTGATAATCACTATTTTTTTACTTTTCTTTTATTTTAGATCTTTCTTCACTAGAAAAAATTTTTATTTTATTTGTTTAATTTGTTGTTTAATTTTTCTAACTTTGATTGTTTTTGCTTCTACCGCAGGAATTTTTTCTAATTTTGAGAAAATTTATTCAAGAACAATAAAAATTATTACAGGAGCAACTTTAATTGAAAGAGCAAAAGCTTATGAGATAGCTTTTGAAGGATTTTTTCAAAGTCCTTTAATTGGAATAGGTTTGGGGACCTTTGGACCTTATTTTACTAGTTGGGGCCCTATTCCTGAAAAAGGTTGGCCTATTGTTAATAATGAGTATCTAGAGATTTTATGTGAAACTGGGATTTTAGGTCTTATATTGTTTTTAAGTTTTATAGGATCTGTTTTAATTAGAAGCTTTCTAGCTTTTAAAATTTGTAAAGAAGAATTTTTAAAAACAGTTCTTTTAGGATTAACTTTAGCCTTTATTGGGATCTTAGTTCAATATTTTACCTTTTCTACTTTATATATTTTTCATATTTGGTTTCTAATTGGGCTTTTAGTTGGGATTCAAGAGAAGATTTTAGCTTAAAAAAGAATTTAAATGTTATAATAAAAATATGAATGCGATTTTAATTATAAGTTTAATCTTTTTTTTCTTCTTATCCTTCTTGAGGCCGAAATTCGCAATTTATTTAATTTCAGCTGGGCTTTCTTTGTATTTAATTCGATTTTCAATTTTTTCTATTCCTACCACTTTAGTTGAGCTATTAATTTATCTTCTTGTTTTATCCATATTATTTAAAGAAATTTTATTGAAAAGAAATTCTTTTTCTTTATTTAAAACAAGTTTCGAGTTACCGATTTTTTTACTTTTAATAGCGGGGTTAATCTCAGTAATCATTTCTCCTGAGAAAAGAACTAGTTTAGGAATTTTAAAAGCTTATTTTATTGATCCTATTTTACTTTTTTATGCAATTTCTTTTTTAAATAAATTTCCAAATTCTTATAAGTTTAAAAGAAATTTAATTTTTGCTTTAGGAATAGGAGCGGTAATTATTTCAATTATAGGATTGGTTCAATTTTTCTTTTTTCCATCTTATCTTCAAGATGGAAGGATAAAATCTGTTTTTCTTTCTCCAAATTATCTAGGGCTCTATCTAGGACCAATTTGGATGCTTCTTTTTAGTTCTCTAATAGTTTGGAAGGGTTTATTATCAAAGATTTGTTTTGGAATCTTTTTAGTTCCATTGAGTTTAGCTGTTTATTTTTCTTATTCTCGAGGAACTTGGTTAGGAATTTTAGGAGCATTGGTGATTTTTCTTTGTTTTTTATTAAGAAAGGAATTTAAATTATCAAAAAAATTAGTTTTTTTAATCGGGGGTGGCTTAGGAATTTTAATTTTATTATTTATAATAAAAGGCCTCTATTTTCTAGGATTGATACCCTCATTCCGAACTATAGCTGCTGATGAACTTCGAATAGAAATTTGGAAAACCTCTCTTTTACTTTTAAAGGACCACTTTATTTTTGGTCTAGGGCTTGGATCTTTTAAAAAGATATTTACAGAATTTACTTCTACCTGGATTAATTATCCTGAATTTATTTCGCCTCATGCAATTACTCCTCATAATTTGATTTTAAATTTTTGGCTTCAAACAGGAATTTTAGGACTTATTGCTTTTCTTTGGATTTTGATAAAATTTTTTAAAAAGGGAAAGATTAGTTTTTTAGCTCCTGTTTTAATTCCAACAATGTCAGTAATTTTAATCCATGGTTTGGTTGATACCCCTTATTGGAAAAATGATCTTTCTTGCCTTTTTTGGATTCTTTTAAGCCTTTCTTTGGAATTTAAAAAAGATGAGACAGAAAATAAAAAAAGAATTGGAATAGATTGTCGGATGCTTTCCTGGGGTGGAATAGGAAGATATACAAAGAATTTGATAAAAAATCTAGCAAAATTAGATCAAGAGAGAGAATATATCCTTTTTCTATTTAAAGAAGATTTCAATAAACTCAAAAATTTACCAAAGAATTTTAAAAAAAGAGAAATAAATATTTATCCTTATTCTTGGGCAGAACAGATTATTTTTCCTTTGATTTTATACAAAGAAAATCTTGATTTAGTTCATTTTACTCATTTTTCTTTACCAATTTTCTATAGAAGAAAGTTTATAGTAACCATTCATGATCTTACTCATCTAAAGTATCCTGGAAAGAAATTGACATTTTTTAAAAAGATAGCTTATAATTTAGTGTTACTCAATGCAACAAAAAAAGCAGAGAAAATTATAGCAGTTTCTTTTGCTACTCGATCCGATTTAATTAAATTGCTCAAGATAGATCCAAATAAAATAACAGTTATCTACGAAGGGGTAGAGGAGCACTTTAAACCTTTAAAGATAGAGAAAAAACCTTTTTTGCTTTATGTAGGAGTTTTTAGAGAACATAAAAATTTAAAGAGATTGATTAAAGCTTTTAAAATAGTTACAGAAAAAATACCAGATCTTAAATTGGTGATTGCTGGTAAAAAAGATAAAGTTTATTTTCCAGAGATAGAAAAAGAGGTAGAAAATCTCAACTTAAGAAGAAATGTCATATTTTTAGGATTTGTTAGAGAGAGTAAACTTCCTTATCTTTATAATCGGGCAACACTTTTTGTTTTTCCTTCTCTCTATGAAGGATTCGGTCTTCCTCCGCTAGAAGCTATGGCCTGCGGCACCCCAGTTATTTGCTCAAATACATCATCTTTACCAGAGATATGTGAAGATGCAGCTTTATTTTTCGACCCCTTAAATGAAAAAGAACTAGCTAAAAAGATTTTAATGTTAATCTCTGATGAGAAATTCAGACAAGAGTTAATTAAAAAAGGGTTTAAGCGGGTAGAGAAATTTTCTTGGAGAAAATGTGCTAAAGAAACTTTGAATCTTTATCAAAAATGTTTGAAGAGATAAGTTGCCAAATAAAAGAAATAAAAGACGGAAAGGCAATCTTGGTTTTAGAAGATGGCCAAGAAATTTTCTGGCCTCTTGATAAAATTCCTTTTAAAATAGAGAACAAAAATTTAAAACTCATTCTAACAACAGAAGAAATTTTTTCGAAAGAAAGGGCCGAGTTAGCAAAAAAAATTTTAGAAGAAATTTTAAATGAAAAATAAAAAAGAAAAAATAAAGATTATAACACCAGAGATTGTTTTAACCAATTTTAGAAGAGCTTTTATTATTTATAAATTAAAAAGAGCTCCTCTCTGGCTTTTAGGAACTCTTTTTGGTATTTTTCTTGGAATATGTTTTCTTTTTCTTTTTTACCAAATAGCTTTTGCCTCAAAAGTTTATCTTGGAGTTAAATTAGGTCCTTATAATCTTTCAGGAAAAAATTTTTCTCAAATAGATGATTTTCTAAAAGAAGGTATTAAAAAATTTGATTCTAAAATAATCCTTCTTTTAGGAGAGGAGAAGAGAGAAATAGAATTTTCTGAAATAGATCTAAAGTTTGACATTAAAAAGACAAAAGAAGAAATAGAAAAAATAGGAAGAGAAAATGGGTTTTTGAAGAATTTAATTAATTCGATTAAAGTTGCTTTTTTCTCTTACCAGGTTAAAGCTAGTTTTGATATAGATAAAGAGAAACTAGAAAATCAAATTAAACTTTTAGCTAAAGAATTTCTCTCTCCACCTGTTGATGCTAGATTAGAAATTAAAGATTCTAAAGTAATTTTAATTCCTTCAATTGAAGGTAGGGGATTTGATTTAATAGAGCTTCGAGAGAAAATTTTAGAGAATCTTTCTAATTTGGATAATTCAGCTATTAAGGTTCAAATAAATAGGATAGAGCCGAAAATTAAAATTAAAGATCTATCTGAGCTAAAAAGGAATTTAGAAAAAATCCTTTCAAGACCCCTTTTGTTAAAAAATCCTTTTGGGAAAGATTTTAAGATAGCTCCCCAAGAGATTGCTTCTTGGATAGAAATTGGATCAAAGGATTTTAAATTAAAAGAAGATCTTTTATTACAAAAACTGGAACAAATTTCATTGGTTATTAATAGGCCCCCTATTGATGCCAAAATTATAATAGAAAATAATTCACCCCATCTTATAGCTCGTCCCCAATCAGGAAGAGCTCTTAATTTAAAAGCAATGAAAAATAGGATAAAAGAAGCTTTAAAAAATGGAGAAAATGAAATAGAGTTAGCAGTTGAGCTTATAGAACCAACGATAAAAACAGAAAAAGATTTAGAAAAGGCAGGAATAATTGAGTTAATTGGTCGGGGAATTTCTGATTTTAAAGGATCTCCACCAAATAGAGTTCATAATATAAAAATAGGAGCCCAAGTTTTTAACGGAGTTTTAATAAAACCAGATGAAATTTTTTCATTTAATAAAATTTTAGGAGAAGTTTCTGCTCGAACCGGATATTTACCAGAGTTAGTAATTAAAGAAGATAGAACTATTCCAGAATATGGAGGCGGACTTTGTCAAGTTTCTACAACCTTATTTAGAGCTGCCTTAAATGCTGGTTTAGAAATTATTGAAAGAACGCCTCATGCTTACAGGGTTTCTTATTATGAACCAGCAGGACTTGATGCTACAATTTATTTCCCCTCACCTGATCTAAAGTTTAAAAATAATACCGGAGCTTATATTTTAGTTCAATCTAAGATCGAGGGTACTAAATTGATTTTTGATTTATATGGAACAAAAAAATATAAGGTAGAAATTGAAGGACCTTATATTTATAACATCAAATCTCCTGGTGAGCCAATTTATATTGAAACCGATGAACTTAATCCAGGCGAAGAAAAAATAATAGAAAGAGCTCATAAAGGAGCGGATACAAAAGTTATAAGAAGGATTTATGATCTTGAAGGAAATCTTATTAAAGAAGAGCAAATTTTAAGTCATTACCAAGCTTGGAGGGCAAAGATTTTAAAAGGAAAAGAAAAGGAGGAAGCTAAAGAAGAACATCCCCTTTAAACACTTCTCCTGTTTTAAGTTCAAAAACTTTTCCTTTAAAGGGTTTATAACCAGGAGCAATTACTTTCAAATAATATTTCCCTTTTGGTAAGATAAAGTTAAATCTGCCATATTTGTCAGTAATTTTTGTTTCAAGAATTTTCTTTTCTCTAGCATCAATTATCCTTACCGTAGCATTTGCTATCGGTTTTTTTGTTTTCTTATCAAGAACTCTACCCCAAGGACGAGGAGAAGTACCTAACAAAATTTTTCTTAAAAGAAGGATTAAAATATAAAAGAGAAAAATTAGTCCATTTACAACAGAAGGATAAATAAATGAAGAGAAAATATTTGTTAAAAATCCCAAGATCCATACTGGCCAGAAAAGATTAGTGACAAAAGTTCTAAGTTTATCAATAAATTTAATTTTTGCTTTTTCTTTTGGATCCAAAGGAATATTTACATTTATTTTTGCTGATTCTTTTTCTGATCTTATAGAGATTAATCCTCCAAAATATAAATTCTTGTATTTTCCATCTATTTTAAGACCTTTTAATTGTTTGGATGGGAAAAGAAAACCAGGTTTAGTTACCAAAAGAGTATATTTTCCTTTTCCTAGAAGAAAACCAAATCTCCCTAATTTATCGGTTACCTTTGTTCCGATTAACTTTTTTGCTTTCAAAACCCTTACAATTGCTAAATCTATTGGAACTTTTGAAGCAGCATTATAAACTATTCCCCATTTTTCAGCTCGTTTTTTTATTCCAATTAGTTCAAGAAGCCAAGAGAAAAGATAAGAGAGAAGAGCTAGTAAATCTGCTAAACTAGCAAGGATTTGAAGAAGGAAACTAATTCCGGTCAAGACTGCTACTCCTGCTGCAGTAGGAATTCCTATCTTTGCTACTTTTCTGAGAGTGGGATTTGTTCTTAAATTTACGATTATTTCAGAGGTGCTCTTTTTTATTTTTTGAATACCTCCTATTGGTGGGAGTTCGGGTTTGATTTTTTCGATTATTTCAAAAGAGATTATAGCACTTTTAGGAGAAGTTCTTCCTAAAGAATCTTTTACTATCGCATAAATTTGATAGCTTCCAGGAGTAAGTTTTTTGGGAATCCTAAAACTGAATTTTCCTGCTTTATCACTTTTTATCTTTCCTATAAATTGATCATTTAAATAAAGAGAAACTTCTGCATTAGAAATAGTTGTTCCTAAAAAATTTGGTGAAGGATTTAAGGTTTTGTTTTCTTCGGTAAAATCTTGAGGATCTGGGGCTAGAAGTGGTGGAGGGAGTGGAGTGATAGTTGGAAAGATAAATGGTATTTTCTTTTCTTTCTCTTCTTTAAATTCAATAAAAAATGCAACCACAGCAGTTTTTGAAAGAAAAACATTTAAAGTTCTATCTTTTGCAGAAATTTTTGAAAGATGAGCCGAGGTGGATCTTATTAGGAAACTTGCTTTTCCTTCTGAGTCTGTGAAAGGATTAATTGGTTCAAAAAGATCTCCAGTTTGATTAGAAAATACTTCTACTTCATGATTTTCAATCGGGTTTTCAAATTCATCAACAAGAGTTACTGTAATTCTAGCAAATTCTTTCCCATCTGCTTTAACTTTAGATGGATGAATTTCAATAGTAGATTTGGTTAAAGAAGTAGGTCCTGGATTAACTTTTATTTGAGAAGAAACAGTTAAATTGGTTTCTTTTTCAACTATTTTTATTTCTTGAAGGCCTTTGGTTTTCAATCTAATTTTAAAGGTTTTTTTTCCTTTATCTTCTAAAGTAAATTTATAACTTTCTGGAATTTCTGATTTTGGATCAGAAGAGGAGAGTTCGATGGTTCCTTCATAATCAGAAATAAGATTGCCATTTTTATCTTTAATCTCAACTAATAAGTCAAATTCCTCACCAGCTGTTACTTCAGAAGGAGCTGTAATTTCGATAGAGTAGGGAGCCTCTTTAACTAGAATTTTGTCTGTAGTTGCAAAACTCAATCCATCAGTTACAGTTATGGTTTGATATCCTTCAGTTTTTAATATAAAATTTTCTCCTTCAAATACATGAACCCCTTTATCTTCAGAAGTAAACCTATATTTATTTTCTTCTGAGAAATAAAGTTCTGCCAGAGGATCTGAGGAAGTGAAATAGACAGAACCTTGATAATTTTCGAATAAATTTCCGTTTTCGTCATAAACAGAGACTTTTATTCCTTGGGAGAAGGGAACACCTGCTTTTGTTTCTTGAGGATAGTTTTCTATTGTAAAATAGCCAATTTTTTGAAGTACTGTAGTATTTAATAGGCCAGAAATAGATGGATTTTCTATATCTTCGGCTTTAATCCAATGTTCTCCAGGAGTTTTAAAAATAATCGGAGAGAAGGTATAAATTCCTCCATCTTCTTCAGGTGAAAATTTATGATCAGCAGGTAGAAGAGCGTTTGGATCGGAAGATGTTAAATGGACTGTTCCATTATAATTGAATACTAAAGTCTCATTTTTATCTTTTACAGTTACTTTCAAAGATTGAGATTCGTTTTGATAGATAAATTCCGGAATGCCAGAAAGAACAAAATGATCAGCAACTGGATAAGTTGGAGATGGACGAGAAACAATTACTCGGACATCGATTCCCGCTGCATATAAAATTAAAATTCCAGTAGCAACTACTAAAAGAAAGGTAAATAATAAAACAAATGTTTCTTTAGTGAAGATTTTAAAATTCTTTAAATTCATTTTCTCTTTCTTTTAAAACCCAGATAGATCAATAATAAAATTAAAATTCCTCCAAAAATTAAAATTAAATTCCATTTAGAGCCAAGTTTGTTTTTTTCGTATCCTAAAATTGTTTTTCTTTTCCCTTCTACTTCTAAATAAACAGTAGTGCCAGTTTTAGCTCCAATTCGAATTACTCCATCTTTTTGTTTTTGAGGCAATGTTTCAAAGGCGACAATTGCTGATCTTTTCCCTGATAAAGCATTTTCGGGAATATTTATCTGGACGTTTATAATTTTTACCTCTCCCTTTTTAAGAGTAAAATTCAAAGGATCGGTTTTAATCCAATTTGAAAGAGCATGAGTTGGATCTTCTTCAGGATTTTTGAAAAATTTGTGAGTTGCGCCAATTTTTACAAAATTTAAAATCTCACCTTTTATATCAAGGGGATAATCACTCTCATTTTTCACTTTTATAGTAAATTTTTTAGTTTCACCTGCTTTTCCCTGGAGTTCGATTTTAGCAGGAGAGATAGTTAAGGTTTGAGATTGGGCTTTAACTAAAGAAATTGTTCCTAAAATTAAAAATAAAAGAAAGAATGCTTTTTTCATAAATCCTCCTTTTTACTCCGCTATAGCAAAGAATATCACAGATGTAGTATAAGTTCCAGAAGGAAT
>CAZICA010000012.1:19914-26011 GCA_964537705.1 uncultured Candidatus Saccharibacteria bacterium | reverse complement strand
TTCAATAAATCTCTTGACTTTTAAGAATTTGTTAATATAATTTGAGATAAAATGGAGGGCAAAAGAAAATAGCTCTCTTTTTTATAAAGCACTTTAAAAATTTAATAAATAAGGAGGTGATAAAAATTGAAACAAAAGGTATTTAAAGAAATTGCAGAAAGATTTGGAACTCCTACCTATGTTTATTTTGAAAAGATCCTTAGAGAAAAGATCAAGTTACTTAAAGAATCCTTTTTTTACAATCCAAAAAAGATCCTCTATGCAATGCAAGCAAACTTTAATCCTTCTATTTTGAAAATAATAAAGGAAAAAGATTTAGGTGTTACTGCAATCTCTCCTGGAGAGCTTGCACTTGCTTTAAAGGTGGGATTTCCTAAAGATGATATTTTATTTACAGCAAGCAATGAAAGAGAGTTAGATTTTGCAATAAAAAAGGGAGTTCTAGTTAACCTCGATTCACTTTCTTTATTAGAAAAATTTGGAAAACTTTATCCAAATTATCCAGTCTGTGTGAGGATAAATTCAGATGTTAGAATTGGATCTCCTGAATATTGGATCACTAGTGGACCAAAGGCAAAATTTGGCATTTGGTATTCTGAAACAGATGAAATAAAAAGATTAGCAAAGACCTATAACCTTAAAATTATAGGTATTCATCACCATATTGGTTCAGGAATTTTAAAAGTCGAAAGGTTTAGATTAGCTACAGAAGCTCTTTTGGCTATAGCGATCAAGTTTGAAGAGCTGGAGTTTGTCAATTTAGGAGGCGGATTAGGAATTCCTTATCGATCTAAAGAAAAATCAGTTGATATCAAAAGACTAGGAAAAGAGATTTCTCTTTATTTTGATGAATTTTGTAAAACCTATGGAAGAGATCTTAGATTGATGATTGAACCAGGAAGATATATTGTTGCTGAAGCAGGGTATTTATTAGTCAAGGTTATTTCTGTAAAACGAAATCCTAATGGAAGAGTATTTGTTGAGGTTGATTCAGGATTTAATCATTTGATCTCTCCTGCTTTTTATGATTCTTATCATAGGATTGTTAATATTTCCACAACCTCAAAAGAAACAGAGATAGTAGATATAGTAGGAAATTTATCTGAGTCAGGAGATAAATTTGGAAAAGAAAGAGCTCTTCCTTTAGGTACTAAGGAGGGAGATTTGTTACTTTTTGAAAATGTTGGAGCATATGGGTTTTCTACAAGTTCTCATTATAATTTAAGAGAACGTCCTGCAGAGGTGTTAGTTACTTCAGATAACAAAATAAAATTAATTAGGAAAAGAGAAACTATTAATACTCTTTTAAATCTCTATTATCATCAAAATTTTTAAAGGAGGTGATGAGTGAAATGAAAAGAGCTTTGATTTCTGTGTATGAAAAAGAGGGAATTGTGGAGTTTGCAAAGGAATTAGTCGGATTAAAATGGAGGATAATTTCCACAGGGGGAACAGCAAAAGTTTTAAAAGAGGCAGGAATAAAAGTTACTCCAATTGAAAAAATCACAGGAAATCCTGAATGTTTTGATGGAAGAATGAAGACGATTAGTTTCCAGATCGAAGCAGGGATTTTATATGATAGAAGAAATAAAAAACACAGAGAGGAATTTAAAGAACTTAAAAAAATTTACGGACTTGTACCAATAGATATGGTTGTTTGCAACCTTTATCCATTCCCTAAGATAGTTCAAAATCCAAATGCCACTTTAGAAGAAGCAATAGAAATGATAGATATAGGGGGACCAACAATGATAAGAGCAGCAGCAAAGAATTTTAAAAATGTAATCGTTGTAGTAGATCCAAAAGATTATAAAGAAGTGATCAAAGAACTTAAAGAAAATAAAAACAAAATTTCTTTTAAAACCAGGATAATTCTTGCTTTCAAAGCTTTTAAATTAACAGCACTCTATGATACAGCTATCCAAGAGTATTTTTCTGAATGCATTTTTGATAAATTTTGGCTTATCCAAAATTAATCTACCTTTGACAGATTTATAAAACAAAAAATCCCTTAAAAAGGAGGTGAGAGGAAAATGGAGATTGCGTTGAGCTTTGATGATATTGGGATCAAACCCCGAAAGAGAGTGAAAAATCCTCGATCAATCAGTTTCCGAACAAAACTTACGAAAGGAATTGAATTAGCAATCCCCTTGGTAGCAGCAGGTATGAGGAAGGTTTCAAATGCTCAGTTAGCAATAGCACTTGAACAATTAGGTGGAGCTGCTTTTATTCATGCCAATCAATCTCCTGAGGATCAAGCTAAAGAGATTGAAAAAATAAAAAGAGAAGAAGCTATTTTTATTTCCCATCCTTATACTTTACAATCAGATTATCCTTTACTTTTCGCAAAAGAAGCCCATGAGAAATTTAAAGTTTCTGGATTTCCTGTTGTCGATGTCGCTAAAGATTTTAAATTAGTAGGAATGATTACTATAAGAGATTGGCAGTGGGAAAATGATTTTTCAAAAAAGATAAAGGATGTGATGACACCTTTTGAAAAGTTGGTGGTAGGGAAAAAGGGAATTAGTGTTGAAGAAGCAAAAGAATTGATTAGAAAAAATAAGATCGAGAAACTCCCAATAATTGATGAAAAAGGAAAACTTATAGGATTAATGACAGCAAAGGATGTTTTTAGAGAATCAACTAATGCTTTAAAAGATAAGGAGGGAAAACTACTTGGATTTGCGAATATTAACACAGGAAAAGACATGATTAAAAGAGCCGATCTTTTAGTTGAGGCAGGAGCTAATTGCTTGGCAATTGAAAAAGCTCATGCTTTTGGAGATGATGTTTTAGAAGCTATTTCTTTACTTAAAAAAAGATATAAAAATAAAATTGAAATTTTAGCGGGAAATGTTGTTACAAAAGAGGGAGCAAAAGCATTGATTGATGCAGGTGCAGATGGAATAAAGGTTGGGATGGGAATAGGAGCTTCTTGTGAGACTCCTAGGGTTACAGGAGTTTGGATGCCGCAGGTTTCTGCAATTTTAAATTGCAGATCTGTTGCTCATTCTGCCGGAATTCCTCTTTGTGCTGATGGAGGAATTAGAACAAGCGGAGACATTGTAAAAGCTTTGGTAGTTGGAGCGAGTACAGTAATGATAGGAGCTTTATTTGCAGGAACAGAGGAATCACCCGCTGAGCTAGTGAAAAAAGAAGGTAGACTTTATAAAAAATATGAGGGAGAAGGTTCTGTGGAGGCCATTAAATCTCGTTTCGAAGTTGGAAGATATTTTTGGGAAGAAGTTCCACCAGAGGAGGTAGTTGCTGAAGGAGAAACAGGCTTGGTTCCTTATCAAGGTTCTCTTTCAAAACTAGTTCATCAACTTTTAGGGGGCCTCCGGAGTGCAATGATCTATCTTGGTGCTTTAGAGATTAAAGATCTATGGGAATGTGAATGGTTTGTTATCTCTTTTGCAGGAAAAGAACAAGCTTCGACTCGATTAGAACCTATTTGAAAGGAGGTGGTTTTTTGGAGCTTGATGCAGTTTTAAAAACTTTTTTAGAAAATGAAAAATTAAAACTTATAAAAAGGGGAAAAACAAAAGACGTTTATGAATTAGAAGAAAATGAACACCTTCTAATAATTGCTACTGATAGAATGACTGTTTTCGATAAGATATTTCCTACACCAATTCCTGATAAAGGAAAAATACTTTCGAGCCTTTCCGGCTACTGGTTTAGATTCATCAAAGAGAATAGATTGATAGAAACTCATTATCTTACAGAAGATCTCTCTTTCTATCAAGAGATTCCTGCTCTTCGATATGATTTTTTAAAAAAGAGATCAATGATTGTTAAAAAGACGATTCCCTTGCCGATTAAATGCATAGTAAGAGGTTATCTCCGTGGCTCAACCTGGAACGAATATCAGCTTTCTGGGAAATTTTGTGGGATAAAGCTTAAAACAGGTTTAAAAGAAAGTGAGAAACTTCCTGAACCTATTTTTATTCCTGCTGTTAAATTTAAAAGAGGTGAAAGAAGAAATATTTCCTTTAGAGAAATGGTAGATGAGATAGAAAATTGGCTAAAAGATTTAGAAAGAAAAGAGGTTTTAAAAGGAAAGGCTTCTCGTTCTTTAGCTCGAAGCATTTCTAGGTTTTTAAGAGAGATTTCTCTTCAACTTTATGATATAGGTGCAAGAATTGCTTTTAAAAAAGGTTTAATTGTTGCTGATTCTGAATTTGAGTTTGGCTGGGAGGAAGAAAAAGAAAGGATAATTTTAATTGATGAAGTTTTCACTCCCGATTCCTCAACTTTCTGGCTGAAAGAAACCTATCAGCCGGGCTTCCCTCAAATAAATTTTGAAAGTAAATTTATAATAGAATGGCTTGAGAAAATAAAGTGGCATCAAAGACTTCCTCTTCCTCAAATTCCTGAGGATCTGGTTTTAAAAACAAGAGAAAGATATAAAGAAATCTATCAAATTTTTACAGGCTCTGTACTTTGACACAGGGCCTTTTTTATGATAAAATTCTACAATAGATGAAGAATTTGGCAAGAAAATTTGTAGTTGGTTGGTTAATAAATGTTTTAGCTCTTTATTTGGCTGCTTATTTTATTCCTGGAGTAAGTTATTCAAAAGATGTGGTTGTTCTTATAGTTGCTGCATTAATTTTTGGTTTAGCAAATTGGCTTTTAAAGCCAATTATTAAAATTCTTTCCATCCCGTTGTTTTTTCTTAAAGGAGTTTTAATTATATTTATAAATTGTGTTTTACTCTGGTTTGTTTTTCAGATAGTCCCAGGATTTCAGATTGGTTCAATTTTTGCTTTAATTTGTGCAGGAATTTTGGTAAGCTTGATAAATTCTATCTTTCATCTCATTTTATAAGCGGGCATAGTTTAGTTGGTAAAACGTCACCTTGCCAAGGTGGAATCACGGGTTCGAATCCCGTTGCCCGCTCTGGCCTGGTGACCGAGGGGTTAGGTAGCAGTCTGCAAAACTGCTTACAGGGGTTCGAGTCCCCTCCAGGCCTTTTAAAAAATGAAATTAAAATTAATTCTAACAATTTGTCAACTTGTTATTTCTATTTTTTTAATTCTTTCTATTTTACTCCAATCAAGAGGAGCAAGTGTTTCTTCTATTTTTGGGGGAACAGGGAATGTTTATAGGGTAAGGAGAGGGATTGAAAGATTTTTGTTTATTCTAACAATTGTTTTAGTTTGTCTTTTTGTAATTTTAGCTATCTTAAATTTATGGATAACTCGAAAATAAAAAAAGGTATTAAATTAAAATTGCCAAAATTAAATTTAAAAGAAAAACTGGCAATTGTTTTTTTACTTTCAATTATTATTTTTTCAAGTATTTTTCTTTACTTTGATTGGTATAAAACATTAGAGAAAGAACCTGCTCCAGGAGGTGTTTTAATCGAGGGTATTTTAGGAGAAGTTAAAAGAATAAATCCGATATTTGCTTCTACTCAAGCAGAAAAGGAGCTTACTTTACTTTTATTTTCTGGTCTAACTCGTTTTGATGGAAAGGAGATAAAAGGAGATCTAGCTGAATCGTTTGAAATTTCTCCAGATGGAAAAAAATATATTTTTTATCTTCGTCAAGATTTGAAATGGGAAGATTCTGTTCCTTTAACTGCAGAAGATGTGGTATTCACTATCGAGCTTATCAAAAAATTAAAAGATCAAACACCTTTATACAAATTATGGAAGGATATCGAGATTAAATTAAAAGATGAAAGAACCCTTGAATTTTATTTAAAAGAGCCTTATGCACCATTTTTAGTAAATACAACTTTAGGTATTTTACCAAAACATATTTGGGAAAACATAGCTTTAGAAGAACTAAAGGAATCTGAGTTTAATTTAAAACCTATTGGAAATGGGCCTTTTAAAGTAAAAAAAATAGAGTTTGATAAAAAGACAGGAGGAATTAAATCTATCAAATTAGTTTCTAATAAAAACTATCATTTAAAAAGTTTTATTTCTAATTTAATTCTAAAGTTTTACAAAGATTTCTCAGAAATTAAAAAAGCTTTAAAAACCCGTCAAATAATGGCAGTTTTACTTTCTTATGAACAAGCTAAAGAATTTATAGAAAATAGAAATTTAAATGTATTTGAGATTAAATTACCTCAATATGT
>CAZICA010000012.1:17565-19814 GCA_964537705.1 uncultured Candidatus Saccharibacteria bacterium | reverse complement strand
GCTGAAATTATAAAAAATGATTGGGCAAAATTAGGAATAAATTTAGAAATAGATTCTTTTCCTAAAGATATTTTATTTGAGAAAATTAAGGCAAGAGAATATGATCTCCTTCTTTTCGGAGAAAATTTAGGATTAGATCCAGATCCTTATCCATTCTGGCATTCTTCTCAGATTAAATATCCAGGCTTAAATCTTTCTTTATATGCTTCAGGAGAAGTTGATTGGTTGCTTGAGAAAGGAAGAAAAACCCCAGATTTAAATGCTAGAAGAGAAGCTTATGAGAAGTTTTGTGAAATTATAAAAGAAGATGTTCCCGCTATCTTTCTTTATCAACCCCATTATTTCTATCTTGTTAGCAAAAAAGTAAAAAACATTAAAGTAGAGAAATATCCTTCACCTTCTTTAAGATTTTATGATATAATTAATTGGTATATCAAAGAAAAAAAGAAATGATGCCGCGGTGGCGGAATTGGTAGACGCGCACGGTTCAGGGCCGTGTCCTTTTAAAAAGGGTGAGGGTTCAAATCCCTCCCGCGGCATTAAAAAGGACATTAAAAAGGAGGTGAAAATTTATGTCTGCAATTTTCGGAATTTATGCTCCAGGAGAAGAAGTTGGGAGAATTACTTATTTTGCTCTTAAATGCCTTGAACATAGAGGAAATGAAGGAGCAGGAATAGGAGTGATAAGAAATGGAGAGAGAGTTATTTTTAAAGAAAAAGGAATTGTGAGTCAGGTTTTTTCAGAGAAATGGATCTCTTTATTAGCAAAGGGAGAAATTGGAATAGGACAAGTTTCTTCTTCAGATCTAATAGGTCCTTATGAAAAAGATAGAATGATTTTTGCAAGTGGAGAAAATTTATTTTTAAATTTTGAAGATGCCGATTTCATTTCAAGTATTTCTGCTTCTTTACTTGTGGCAGAGAAGGGAAAATTAATTGGTATAAGAGGAGGAAGAAAGCCTCTTTATTTAGCAAAGGAGGTTTTTAAAAACCAATTTTATTTTGCATTTGCTACAGAAATTGGTGCTTTAAAATTTCTTCGGCCAAAGCAAATAAAAGAATTGAATTATGGAGAAGGGTTTATTATTTCAGAGAAAGGAATAAGGAGATTGGATATTAAATTAAAGGAAAAAAAGATTTGTTCTTTTGAGTTTATCTTTTTTTCAAGGCCAGACAATTTAATAGAAGGAAAGTTAGTAGAAAAGGTAAGAAGAAAATTAGGAATTTTATTAGCAGCTCAAGATGTGCTAGAAGGTCCTTCTAAAGTAGATCTAGTGGTTTCTGTTCCTTATTCAGGAGATATATTTGCAGAAGGATATGCTAGATTACTAGATCTACCTTTATATCGAGTAGTTAAAAATCCCCATATAATTTCAAATGTGGAACCTCATCCAAAAATTAGAAACAGGGATTTAAGATATGCTCCTATTGAAGAATTCTTGCAAGGAAAAAGAGTTGTAGTGGTGGATGATTCTATTATTTCAGGTAATAAGATAAAAGAATTCTGTCAGATGCTTAGAGAAAGGAAAGTTCGAGAGATTCATTTAAGGATAGCATCACCTATTGTGAGATCTCATTGCCTAGATGAAAAAAGAAAACAGCTTTTGGGAGAGAAAAATGAGAGAAAAATAAAAGAAATTTTAAAAGTAAATTCTATCAGATTTTTATCAATTTCAAATTTAAAAAAAGGAATAGGTCTTAAAAATCTTTGTCTCGATTGTTTTAAGAAAAACGAATTTTAGCACCTTTTTGGTGCTTTTTTGTTTGACCTTATCTAAATAAAATGTTATAATAAAGAAGCTAGCCGCGGTGCTGGAATTGGCAGACAGGCTAGGTTGAGGACCTAGTGTCCGTAAAAGGACGTGAGGGTTCAAATCCCTCCCGCGGCATGGGCGGTTAGCTCAGTTGGTTAGAGCGTCTCGTTTACACCGAGAAGGTCAGTGGTTCGAGTCCACTACCGCCCATTAAGAAAAGGTGGGGCTAAAGGCGGTTTGCCAAATTTAGGTCGACTCATTTTTCTTAGAATTAGAAGCCGGTATAACCCCACCTTTATTCTTTTACAATTTTTATGAAAGGAAAGAGGAAAATTATAATAAAGGAAATTCTATTTAATGTTTGAAGTTTTTTAATTCTAATTTAGGGATTTATGGAACGATAACCTTATTAAAACTTTATTCTAATGTTCTTAAGAACTTAAGAACAATTAAAATATAACAACCCAAGCAAAATATAAGAAAGATGCGCTTTAT
>CAZICA010000012.1:9337-17465 GCA_964537705.1 uncultured Candidatus Saccharibacteria bacterium | reverse complement strand
TAAGAACAATTAAAATATAACAACCCAAGCAAAATATAAGAAAGATGCGCTTTATTTTCCATAATTTTTATTTTCGCTACATTCATATTCTAAGTAAATTTAATAAAATTTTTTTGTCTAGCAGGGTTCGGAATATCACTTAACGTATTGCAAATATGCGAAGTTCAGCTCTGCCGAAATTTGAGGAAGTTCTGAAAACCGAACCGCGTATTTGGAATCAGTCAATCTTTGTATTTTATGCGAACTAATGTTATAATTGAAAACTACTGGAGATCGAATTTATTTTACCAATTTTTATAAAATTATGCAAAAATAAATTATAGGTGGGAATACATTTATAAAAACTTTGGTAGGAGAAATAATTGAATAAAAACCTAGTTGAAATTTATTTTAAAAATTGCTAAAATAAGAGACAGGCCGAGGTAGCTCAGGGGTAGAGCATTGGTCTGAAAAACCAAGTGTCGGCGGTTCGAGTCCGCCCCTCGGCATGTGCAAGAGGATAAAAATAAAATCAAGCTTCCCAAATTTGATCCTACTTTATTTGAAGAGGAGAGATCAGGTCTTTTAATGGATCCGGAAAAGGTCTTAGAAGAGGCAGGAATTTCTGAGGGGGAAAAAGTAGCAGATTTTGGTTGTGGCATAGGCTTCTATACTATTCCCGCAGCGAAAAAGGTAGGAGAAAGAGGGATTGTTTTTGCTTTAGACGTGAATAAAGATTTTCTGGATGTAGTTAAGAGTAAAGCAACTTATGAAAATCTTTCAAATATAAAGACAATTCTTATAGATTTAGAAAAAGTACCTTTAAATTTAGAAGAACCTATCGATTGGGTTTTGGTAATAGATTTTCTTTATCAGGTTCAAGATAAAGAGAAAATTTTTGAACAGGCAAAAAGAATTTTATCTAAAGATGGAAAAGTACTTCTTATAGAATGGAAAAAAGAAGAAACACCTCTAGGACCTCCTGTTAAAGACCGAGTTTCTAAAGAAGAACTTCTAAACCTGATTAAAAAATATAATTTCCAAATAATTAAAGAATTTGATGTTGGAAGATGCCATAAAGGTTATATTTTAACTTTCTAATGATCAATTTTAAACAACTAATAGATTTCCGATATTTATTTTATCCCTATCCTTCAGGGAATTTTAAATATTTAATTCCTCTTTCTATTTTTTTTCTTCTTTTATTTATTTCAGCATGGATATTTTTAATTTTAAGTAAAAGGATTTCAAAAAAACATCCAAAAAAGAAATTTTTTCAAAAAATAAAAGATATGGCTTTTACTATTTCTATTGGTGGCTTTTTTCTACTTTTCTTTCGATATGAGGAGATAGCTTTTCTCTCAATCCGATTTCTTCTTTTAGTTTGGTTACTTCTTTTTATAGGATGGGTTGGGAAATTAATTTTTTACTATTTTAAAACCTATCCAAAGGAACTAGAAGAATTTAAAATTAAACTTCAAAAGGAAAAATATTTAAAAAGGAGAAAATAAATGACAAAAGAAAAGAAAAAAACAATGGCAGAGATTTTTAAAGAGATGATAAAAGGAGAGTTACGCCCTCTTAAGGAAGGAGATATTGTTGAAGGAAAAATATTATCTGTTTCGAAAAATAAAATTTTAGTTGATTTAGGGGGTAAATCGATAGGTTTTATTTCTATAAGAGAACCAGGTGTTGATGTTTCTCCAAAGGATTTTAAGCCAGGAGAAAAAGTTTTAGCTTGTGTGATTATTCCAGAAGATGAAAAAGGAAGGGTGATTCTTTCGGTGAAGAAAGCCGATCGAGAAAGAATTTGGCGAGAATTGAAGGAAAAATATGATAAAAAAGAAAGTTTAGAAGTAAAAGTGGTTGATGCGAATCGAGGAGGATTAATAGTTTCTGCAAAAGGGATAAGAGGATTTCTTCCAGTCTCTCAATTAGCATTTGAACATTATCCCCGGGTAGACGGAGATAAAGAAGAAATTCTAAAAAGACTTAAAGCACTTATTTCCCAAAATTTGAAAGTGAAAATAATTAATTTTGGAACTTCTGAGAATAAATTAGTCTTTTCAGAAAAGGCTGCTAGAGTGGAGGAAGGAACCGGCCTTAAAGTTGGTGATATAATTAAAGGAAAAGTTTCAGGTATTGTAGATTTTGGTGTTTTTGTAAATTTTCCTTCAAATCAAGGAATGGAAGAAGGTTTGATTCATATTTCAGAAATAAGTTGGGGTAAGGTTGAAAATTTACAAGATTTTGTAAAAGTAGGAGATGAGATAGAGGCAAAAATAATAGATATTGAGGATGGTAAAATTTCTTTAAGTTTAAAGAGATTAAAACCTGATCCTTGGTTAGATTTGGTGAAAAAATACTCTGTGGGACAGATTGTAAAAGGTAAAATTTCAAGAATAGTTCCTTTTGGCGCTTTTGTTAAAATAGGAGAGAAAGGAGAAGAGATTGAGGGATTAGTTCATGTTTCTGAGCTTTCGGATAAAAAAATTGTAGATCCTTCTAAAATTGTTAAAGAGGGAGAGGTTTATAAATTTAAAATTTTATCAATTGAACCCGAGTCAAGAAAAATAAGCTTAAGCTTGAAACAAGTTGAAGAGAAAGAAAAGATAGGTCCAGAGACATCAATCGAGGAGATTTCTGAATGGTCGGATTCTTTGAAAGAGAAGTTAAAATCAGCAGAAATTAAAAAACTTAAAGATTTGCTTAAAATAGAAGATTTAACCAAAATTCCGGGTATAGGGAAAGTTAATGCCAAAAAAATAAATAACGTTTTAAAAAAGATTGAAAAATGATGATAAGAACTTGTGTAGGTTGTGGAGCAAAAAGAAAGAAAGATGAATTGATAAGAATTGTCAAACCTAATGGATTGAAAATAGATCTAAAGCAACGCGAACCTGGAAGGGCAGTTTATTTATGTCCAAAACTCAAATGTTTAAAAATTGCTTTAAAAAGAAAAGCAATTACAAGAGGTTTAAAAACACCTATTAAAGAAAAAGAAAAAGAATTATTAATTAATTTTTTTGAAGAAAATTATGGAAATTAAATGGTTTGGACAATCTTGTTTTTCTATTAAATCGAAAAATAAAGTGATTATCACTGATCCTTTTTCTGAAGAAATTGGCATTAAATTGCCAAAAAATCTTAAAGCCCATATCATTTTAATTTCTCATTTCCATAAAGATCATGATAATTATAAAGCAATTAAAGGTTTTGAAGAAGAACCTTTTATTATTTCAGAGCCAGGTGAATATGAAGTTTCCGGAATTCAAATTGAAGGAATTTTTTCCTTTCATGATAAGAAAAAGGGGAAGGATCAAGGAACGAATACAATCTATAAAATAGAATTAGAAGATTTAGTCATTGTTCATTTAGGAGATTTAGGAACTGTTTTAAATGAGGATCAATTAGAAAATTTAAATGGAGTTGATATTTTATTTGTCCCAGTTGGTGGAGAGGTCACCTTGGCTCCTTCTGAAGCTGTTGAGGTAATAAATCAACTCGAGCCCAAAATAGTTATTCCCATGCACTATCAAATCGAGAAATTAAAAATGAAATTAAAAGATCTTTCAGTATTTCTAAAAGAAATTGGTCTAAATCCAAGAAGGGAGCGAAGTTTAAAAATTTCTAAAACAGATCTACCCGAGGAAATGGAACTAGTGGTTTTAGAGAAAGTATAAAAAGTGGAAAAGGAAATTTTTCAATTTATAAACTTACTTAAGAACTCAGCCAATATTTTATTAGTTACTCATCAAAAACCAGATGGAGATGCCATTGGTTCTTTACTATCTTTTGGGACCGTTTTAGAGAAATTAAAAAAGAAAAAAACTCTGGTAGCAAAAGATCTTTCTATAAAATATAAATTTCTTCCTCGATTTGATCAGATTAAAGAAGAGATAAATCAATTAAAAGAGTTTGATTTATGTATTATTTTAGATTGTGGTCAACTTTCTCAAACCGGTTTTCCGATTTTAACAAATTTGTCTATTCCTTTAGTAAATATAGATCATCATTTCACTAATTCTTGTTGGGGAGATATAAATTTAGTTCAAAAAGATAGTTCTGCTACTTGTGAGATTTTATATAATTTATTCCAATTTATTAATGAAAAAAGTGATTTGCCAATAAAGATAGATAAGGATATTGCCACCTATCTTCTTTTAGGGATTTCTACTGATACCGGAAGTTTTAAACATTCAAATACCACTTTAAAAACTTTAAGAATTGCTTCTAAGCTTTTATTAAAAGGAGGAAAACTCCTTAAAATTTCAAAAGAAATTTATAATATAAAATCTCTTTCTACTTTAAAACTTTGGGGAAAGGTATTTTCTAATATTTCTTATAACAAGAAATTTAAAATAGTTATCTCAGTAATAACAAAGAAAGATTTTAAAGAATGTGGTGCTACTTCCGAGGATTTGGAAGGTGCAATTTATTTTTTAAATGCTATCCCTGAAGCAAAAGCAATCCTTCTTTTATCAGAACAGAATGAAAAAGAGATAAAAGGAAGCTTGAGGACAGAAAATGAGAAGATTGATGTTTCTAAATTGGCTCGGTTTTTTAATGGAGGAGGTCATAAAAAAGCAGCAGGATTTGTTATTAAAGGGTCTCTTTTATTTGACGGAAAAAGATGGAAAGTGGTATAATTTAGATAAGCCGCGGTGGCGGAATTGGTAGACGCGACGGACTTAAAATCCGTTGGAGGAGACTCCGTGAGGGTTCGAATCCCTCCCGCGGCATTTAGAACTTTAAAAAAGGAGGAAAAGATGATCGCTTTAGGAGTGATAGATATCCAAAATGATTTTGCTCATCCTAAAGGAAATCTTTATGTTAAAGATGGTGAGAAAATTGTGCCTCAAGTGGAGGAACTTTTAAAATTAGCAAGAAGAAATAAAAAAGTAGTTTTTTTCTCTTTAGATATTCATTCTAATCCTGATCCAGAATTTGAAAAATGGCCTCCTCATTGCATAGGAGGCACTTGGGGAGCAGAACTTTTTGAACCTTTAGAAATTGAAAAAGAGGATATTGTGATAATTAAAGGAAGTTTTCAGTATTCGGCTTTTGCTTCTGGAATATTAGATCTGATTTTAAAAGAACGAAAGATAAAAGGAATAATTTTAGTTGGTCTAGCCTTTGATTTTTGTGTTGGAGAAACAGCTCTTGATGGAATAAAGAGAGATTTTAAAGTTTGGATAGTAAGGGAATGCAGTAAGGCAGTTAAGTTAGAAAATTTTAAAGATAAAAAGAATTCTGAGAAGGTTATGGAAGAAAGGTTGAAGAAAGCAGGAGTAAAATTAATTTCTTTTAAATTAGCGAAAGAACTATTAAGCGGCTAAGCCGCTTATTTCTATTTTTTACTTGATTTTAAATCTTTCTTTCTTTATAATGGCCTTAGAAATATATATTTTTAAAAATTCAAATAGGAGGCGAAAATGGAGCAAAAAGACGATTGGCTTCATACAGAAATTTTAGGTAATAAACAAAGAGAACCTTTAGTAACTCTTACCATGATTGTAATGCTTTTGGTAGCTATTGTGCTTTTGATTATAGCTTTCAGAGGATTATTTCTTCCTCCAGTTCAAAAAACAACTGTAGTAGAAAAACAAGAAGAGGAAATACCTTTACCCCCAAAGGTAGAAAAGAAAGAATCACAAAAAGAGGAAAAACAAGCGATTTATATCGTTGAGCCTGGAGACACACTTTCTTCAATAGGAGCAAAATTTAATATTGATTGGCAAGATATTGCTAAAGCAAATGGTCTTGAAGAACCTTATGAATTACAAGTTGGACAAGAATTAATTATTCCAGGAGTAGCTCCTGAAGCTTTAACAGAAACTGAAGAAAAAGAAGAAGAAAAAACACAGAAAGAAGGTCAGGTTTATATAGTTCAAGAAGGAGACACTTTGAGTTTGATAGGAGAAAAATTTGGTGTTCCTTGGGAAAAAATTGCAGAGGCGAATAATTTAGAGGAACCTTATCTTCTCTCTGTTGGTCAAGAATTAATTATTCCTCAAGAATAAGATGAGTAATGCCGAGGTGGCGAAAATATTATACGAGATCGCTGAATTATTAGAAATTACTGGAGGAAACAGATTCAAGGTAATAGCTTATCAAAAAGCTGCTCGAGCAATAGAAAATTTAGCAGAAGAAATCGAGGATATCGCAAAAAGAGATGAGCTTGCAAAAATAAAAGGTGTGGGGAAATCTATTGCTTTAAAGCTCAAAGAGCTTTTAAAAACAGGGAAATGTAAATATCATGAACAGTTGAAAAAGAAGGTCCCCAAAAGTGTTTTAGAATTAGTGGAGGTTCCTGGAATAGGTCCTAAAATAGCTAAAAGGCTTTATTCGGAATTAGGAATAAAAACTATTGCCGATCTTGAAAAAGCAGCAAAGGCAAAAAAGATAAGAACTCTTTTTAGATTTGGGCCCGAATCAGAAAAAAACATTTTAGAGGCTATCGAAGGTTTAAAAAGAAGAGAAGCAGGGAAAAGATTGTTACTTCCTGAGGCAGAGAAAATAGCAGAAGGAATTTTTAATCATTTAAAAAATTGTCCCGAGATTAAAAAATTTGAGCCAGTTGGTTCTTTAAGAAGGAGAAAAGAAACAATTGGAGATATAGATTTTGCTATAGCGAGTTCTCATCCTAAAAAGGTGATTGAATATTTTCTAAAATATAAAGAAATTGATAGAATTGTTGCAAAAGGAGAAACTAGGGCATCAGTGATTTTAAAGGGAGAAATAAGATCGGATATTGAAATAGTGCCACCAAATAGATTCGGAGCACTTCTTCAACATTTAACAGGCTCTAAAGCTCATAATATTCATTTAAGAACTTTATTTGAAAAACAGGGTTTGTCTCTTTCCGAATATGGTATTAAGATTTTAAAAAGCGGAATTAAGCTAGGAGGAAAGAAAAGAAAAAAAGGAGAACTTGTTGCCTGTCCAACTGAAGAAATTTTTTATAGAAATTTAAAAATGGCCTGCCCCCCACCTGAATTAAGAGAAGACCAAGGAGAGATCGAAGCAGCTCTTTTAAATAAACTACCTTGTTTAATTGAACTAAAAGATATAAAAGGGGAATTTCATGTTCATTCCAAATGGTCTGATGGAGCAGAATCTATAGAAGATCTAGCAGAAGCAGCTTTTTCACGAGGATACCAATATTTAGGAATTTGTGATCATGCAAAAGCATTAGGAATTGCAAGAGGGCTTACTGAAAAAGATCTAAAAAAGCAATGGAAAGAAATTGAGAAAATAAATGAAAAATATAAAGGAAAAAATTTTAGAATTTTAAAAGGATTAGAAGTTGATATTTTAGCTGATGGATCTTTAGATATTAAAAACGAAATTTTAAAGGAACTTGACATTGTTACCGCATCGATTCATTCTTCTTTCCGACAGCCAAAACGCCAGATAACAAAAAGACTTCTTTCAGCCATAAAAAATCCTCATGTAGATATAATAGGACACCCAATGGGAAGAATTATAGGGGTAAGAGATGAGTGTGAAATTGATTGGGAAGAGGTATTTAAGGCAGCAAGAGATTACGGAGTGGCACTGGAAATTAATGCTCAACCAGCAAGATTAGATTTAAAAGATATTTTAGTAAGAGAGGCTGCTTACAAATATAAAATTAAGATAGTGATAAACACAGATAGTCATTTTATAACTCAGCTCGATTTTATGAGATATGGGGTGGATGTTGCTCGTCGTGGATGGCTTGAACCATCTCATGTTTTAAATACCTTAGAATTAAAGGAATTAGAAAGATGGCTAAAATAGATAAAAGACAAGTTGAACATATAGCCTTGCTTGCCAGATTAAAATTAACTAAAAAAGAGATAGAAGAGTATGCAAAAGAGCTTTCTTCTATCATTGATTGGGTAGAAATTCTTTCTAGAGCAAAACTAGAAAAGATTGAGCCAATTTCTCAAATTACTGGCCTTTTAAATGTAGTTGAAGAAGATATAGTGAAATTTAAAGAAAATAAAAAAGAACTTTTAAAGAATATTCCTTTAAAAGAAAATGGATTTATAAAAGTTAAGAGAATAATAGAATAGGAGGCTGAAATGAGTAGTATTTTATGGATTCTAATAATTTTAATAGCAATTATAGTTCTTTGGATTATTGCAATTTTTAACGGATT
>CAZICA010000012.1:0-9237 GCA_964537705.1 uncultured Candidatus Saccharibacteria bacterium | reverse complement strand
TAATAATTTTAATAGCAATTATAGTTCTTTGGATTATTGCAATTTTTAACGGATTGGTTAGGGCGAACATTAGATGTAATGAAGCTTGGGCAGATATAGATGTTCAGCTTAAAAGACGACATAATTTAATCCCCAATCTAGTGGAGACTGTAAAAGCTTATGCAAAGCATGAAAGAGAACTTTTTGAAAATGTTACTAAAGCACGAACCGCTGCTATGAAGGCTGGGGGAATTGCAGAAAAAGCGAGAGCAGAAAACGCACTTTCTGAGACTTTAAAATCGTTATTTGCTGTAGTTGAAAATTACCCAGAACTTAAAGCATCTGAAAACTTTTTAGAACTTCAAAGAGAACTTCGAGATACAGAAGATAAGATAGCAGCTGCTAGAAGATTTTATAATAGTTTGGCAAGAAACTTTAATATAAGGATTCATGTTTTTCCTAATAATTTGATAGCAAAATTATTGGGATTTAAAAAAGATAGAGAATTGTTTGAGATAAAAGAAGGGATAGAAAGAGAGCCTGTAAAAGTTAAATTTTAAATTTTTCTTTAATTCTTTCAATATGATAGACTTTCTTATGAGCTAAGATTTTCGCTCCAATTTGATCTGCAGCTATTGGATTAGTCGAGACTATGGTTAGATCAAATCTTTTTAATTTTCCATTTAAATGAGAACCAAACATTCCTGTTGTACCATCAATTACTGCCAAATTTGGCATTTTTATTTTTAAAAGATCACAAAGTCTCTCTGTCCAAATTTTATAATCTAATTCTTTATGGATATAATTTTTCGTTGGCATTCCAATTGGTTTTAAGATCCCCATCATGTTTTTAAGACTTAAAGTTACTTCTGCAAATTCATGTTCTTTTAGTACTGGTGCAGAGATCAGATAATCTGCCTCAACTGCTAATTTTGCAATTTCTATCTCATTCCAATATTTACTGGTTATTCTAAATTTAACAAACTCCCTTTTATCGAAATTTATTAATTTAACAGGATATTTTTTTTCAAGATAAAGATATCCTCCTTTTTTAAAACAAAGATCTGTTTTAAATACCCCCGAGCTTTCGCCGATTAAAATTTTATATATTTTTGGATTTAGAAATTGGATTATTCCTTCTATTAACTCAGGCCGCGTAATTGTTCCTGAATTTTTAGGATAAGGTTCCACTAAGTTTGGTTTAATCAAAATCAGAGAGCCAATAGGAGGAAGTTTTGGGTTTAATTTTTCTAAGGCTCTTTTAGTTCGTTCTATTATATTTTTTCCTTTTTCAATTATTACCCTCATCAAAAATATTATAAAATTTCCGAATCCAAAGTTCAAATTGCCAAATATTGACACCTTCTAAAGGCTTTACTATAATAAGAAATAGGAGGAAAAATGAAATTCTCCGATTTAAAATTTGGCTCAATTACTATAGATGGTAAGGTTTATACCGAAGATATTATTATTGATCGAGGGAAAGTTAGGATCCGAGATTCTCGTCCATCTGAAATTTTTAAGAATACCTTTTCTCATACTCCTCTTTCTGCCGCAGAAGATATTCCCTGGAATTGTAAAACTCTTTTAGTAGGAACAGGAATGTCAGGAATGCTTAAAGTGATGGAAGATGTAAGACAAGAAGCAAAAAATAGAGAAGTTAAATTAGTAATAAAACCGACACCAGATATCTTTGAACTAATTAAAGAAGGGATTCCTAAAGAAACCAATGTTATACTTCATTTAACTTGCTAACTTTAAAAATTTAATAAAAGGAGGTGATAAATTTGATTGAATGGAGTCCCACTCGAGTTGCTGCCACTTTTTGTATGAGATATTATGAGTTTCTTTATGTGTTAGGAATTCGTATGCCAAAAGATATTAATTTAGTTTTCGGAGAAGTACTTCATAAGCTAGTTGCTCTTTTTTGGCATAGAAATTTTGAAAAAAAGACAAAAGACGGGAAATTACCAGAAGAGAAATTTATTAATCAATTTTCTTATTTTTATAAAAAAGCAGTAGCATGTCCTTTTTGTGGACGAGTTATTGAAAGAGGAAATCCTTATAAGTGGGGCCTCTCCAGTTGGAAGAGTTTAAGAGAAATTTGTGAAAATTTTGATAAGATAGAAAATTGTCCTGAAAGAAGGAAAGTAAAATTTGAAAGAATTAATTTTAAATCTGATGAGCTCCCGATTATTTTGCATTGGGATGGAAGGCATATTTTAAGGAAATTTTATAAAGCAAATATAGAAATTAAAAAATCAGAACCTGCACCTATTTCAGAAAAAACTATAAGATTTCGATTAGATTCAAAAAAATTTAGAGTAAAAATTGATGAGATAAGAGCAAAAGATGGGAAAGTAATAATAAGAGATTATAAATCCTCCAGATTTATAAGAGAAAAACCAATAGAAGATCTTCAACTTGTTTTTTATCAAATGGCAGTAGCTTTAAAGCTTAAAGAAGATGAGAATTTTAGGGAGTCATTGGGTTTCTCTAAAAAAAGAAGTTTTGATTCAATTTTTAATTCTTTAAAAACAGAGCTTTATTTTTTAAGAGAAAATAAGATTAGTGAAGTAAAATGTAAAAAAGGAGATTTTAGGGACATTCTCATGAAAATAGAGGAAGCAGAGGCAAATATAAGAAAAGGTCTTTTTTCACCTATTTTGAAAGATGAAGTTTGTAAAAACTGTGAATACAGAGAACTTTGTAAAAAGATGAGAGAGAAAGAAGAATTAAATTTTGGTCAAATAGAACTATTTGAGAAAGAACCTACATCAAGAAGTGTAAAAACAATGAAATTTGAATTTTAAAGCCATCCTTGATGGCTTTTTTATATAAGGATAAAATAAAATTATGATTTTATTATCTTCAGGATCACTTTATAATTATGGCCTAAATCGAGTTTTTGAAATAGCCTCAAAGCTAGGTTTTGATGGAGTCGAGATTATTATTGATGATAGATATGATACTCGAGACAAACTATATTTAAAAAGATTAGAGCACGAATTTAATCTTTCGATTATTGCTTTTCATGTGCCTCCAGAAAGAGTAAAATTTTGGGGGGATCCAATTAAGAAACTAAAGAAGACAATAGATCTTGCTGAAAATCTAGAAGCAAAAGTAGTTGTTTGTCATTCTTCATTAGCTTTAGATAAAAGTTTTTTTAATTGGCTTGTTAAAAATTGGAGTGCAATTCAAAAAGAAACAAAAGTAGAGATTGCTTATGAAAATATGCCAAAAACTTATTCTAGAAAAAGGAAATTTAAAATCTTTAAGCAATTAGTATTTTTAACCTGGCAAGTTGAGAAATTTTCAGTTTTTGATAAAATTTGTTTAGATACAAGTCATCTAGCAACAGCTAATTTAGATATCATTGAAACCTATAAAAAATTAAAGAAAAAAATTGTTCATATTCATCTTTCAGATAGTAATTTTAAACCTTTAAAAGGTCGAGGAATAAAAGATGAGCATCAACTTTTAGGGAAAGGAAAGTTACCTCTTGGGAAATTTTTGACTTTGCTTAAAAAAACAGATTACAAAGGTGCCCTTACTCTTGAATTTGAACCGGAAAATTTAAAACCAGAAAAAGAAGAAAATGTTATAAAGAGTTTAAAAAATTCTCTAGAGTTTGTTAAAAAATATTTCAAATAATTATGTATGAACAAATAGCAGCTAACAAGAGAAAAACCATTCTTTTAATGATTTTCTTTATTTTGGTAATTATCGGAATTAGCTACATTTTTGATAAGATTCTAAACTATGGATATTGGCTAGTTGGATTTGCTCTTATCTTTGCTTTTGTTTCTTCTTTTTTTAGTTATTATTATTCAGATAAAATAGCCTTAGCAGTTTCTAAAGCAAGACCAGTTAAAAGAGAAAAAGAGAAAGAGCTTTATCGAATTGTAGAAAATCTATGTATAGCTTCTGGTCTTCCTATGCCAAAGATATATGTGATCGAATCACCTGCTTTAAATGCCTTTGCTACCGGAAGAAATCCAAATCATGCTTCAATTGCAGTAACAAGAGGCCTTTTAGATAAATTAGAGCGAGTAGAATTAGAAGGAGTGATAGCTCATGAACTTTCTCATATAAAGAATTATGACATTCTTTTGATGACAATTGTTGTAGTTTTAGTTGGAATGGTAGCTTTACTTTCTGATTGGTTTTTTAGAATAGTATTTTGGGGAAAAAGAGAGAAAGAAGAAGGGTCTTTCAAATTAATATTGCTTGCTATAGCTTTAGTTCTTGCTCTTTTAGCTCCTTTAGTAGGGAAATTAATCCAGTTTGCTATTTCTAGAAAAAGAGAATTTTTAGCTGATGCTTCAGCTGCTTTACTCACTCGATATCCAGAAGGTTTAGCAAGAGCACTTGAAAAAATAGCATCTGATAAAACTCCTTTAACTTCAGCTACAAAAGCAACTGCTCATTTATTTATCGCAAATCCTTTTAAAGGAAAAACTAGCTGGCTTACTAGATTATTTTCTACTCATCCTCCAATAGAAGAAAGAATAAAGGCTTTAAGGGAGATGATAAAATGACAAAAGAGGAAGCGAAAAAGAGAATAGAGGAATTAAGGAAGGAGATAAATTATCATAATTATCTTTATTATGTTAAAAATGCTCCGATAATTTCTGATGAGGAATATGACGCATTAATGAGAGAACTTCAGGAATTAGAAGCTAAATTTCCAGAATTTATTACCCCAGAATCTCCAACTCAAAGAGTAGGAGCTCAACCAGCTGAGGAGTTTAAAAAAGTGAAGCACAAAATCCCTATGCTTTCTCTTTTGAATGCTTTTTCTTTTGAAGAATTAAGAGATTGGGATGAAAGAGTAAAGAAATTGCTTAATACTAAAAAGGAGATAGAATATAGTGCAGAGTTAAAAATTGATGGTGTTTCAGTTTCTTTAATCTATGAAGATGGGAAGTTTAAATTAGGAGCAACAAGAGGAGATGGTTATACTGGAGAAGATATCACTATGAATTTAAAAACCATCCATTCGGTGCCTTTAATTCTTAATCCGGGATGGGAAAAGTTGGTTAAAGGAAAAATTTTAGAGGTAAGGGGAGAAGTTTTAATGCCTCGAGAAAGTTTTCTGAAACTAAATAAAGAAAGAGAGAAAAAAGGTGAGTCTCTTTTTGCAAATCCAAGAAATGCTGCTGCAGGTTCTTTAAGACAATTAGATCCAAAAATTACCGCTCAAAGAGATTTGGATACATTTATTTATTATATTGTTCAAGGAGGAACTCAAAAAACCCAAATTGAGGTTTTACAAGATTTAGAAAAACTGGGATTTAAAGTTAATCCAAATTATAAACTTTGCAAAGGAATTGAGGAAGTTATAGATTATTGTAAAAAATGGCAAGAAGAAGTAAAAAAGCTTCCTTATGATGCTGATGGAGCGGTTATTAAAGTTAATGATCTTTCTTTGCATGAAAAATTAGGTTATGTAGCTAGAGCTCCTCGATGGGCAATAGCCTTTAAGTTTCCAGTTGAACAAGCAGAGACAGAACTTTTGGATATAAAAGTTCAAGTAGGAAGAACAGGGGCTTTAACGCCAGTTGCTATTTTAAAACCAGTTTTTGTTGCTGGTTCAAAAATTTCTCATGCAACACTCCATAATGAGGATGAAATAAGAAGAAAGGATATTAGAATCGGAGATAAAGTGATAATTCAGAAAGCAGGAGCAGTAATTCCTGAAGTAGTTAGAGCTTTAAAGGAAAAAAGAACAGGAAAAGAGAAAATATTTAAAATGCCAAAAAAATGTCCAGTCTGTGGTGCTCCTGTAATTAGACCAAAAGGAGAGGCAATAGTAAGATGTTCGAATCCAAATTGTTTTGCAATGAGAAGAAGAGCTGTTCTTCATTTTGTTTCTCGGGAAGCATTTGATATTGAAGGAATAGGTCCTTCTTTAGTTGATCAACTTTTTGAAAATAATTTAATTTCTGATCCAGCAGATCTATATTCTTTAACAAAAGAAGAACTTCAGGCTCTTGAGAGATATGCAGAAAAATCAGCAGAAAATGTTTATAATGCTATTCAAAGCAGAAAAGAAATTCCCTTAGGAAGATTCTTATATGCTTTAGGAATTCGCCATGTTGGATCGGAAACAGCAGAGGATTTAGCAAATTATTTTGGTTCTTTAGAAAAAATTAAAAAAGCTCCTCTTGAAGAATTTTTAAAAGTTTATGGAATAGGAGAAAAGGTAGCAAAGTCAATTTATGAATTCTTTAGAAACCCAACAAATCTTAAATTAATAGAAAAGTTAAAAAAAGCAGGGGTTAAAATAATAGAAAAGTCTAAGCCAAAGACCCAAAAATTAAAAGGATTAACTTTTGTCTTCACAGGAGAATTAGAATCAATGACTCGAGAGGAAGCAAAGACAAAAGTAAGGGAATTAGGAGGAAAGCCATCTAGTTCTGTTTCAAAAAATACCGACTTTGTTGTTGTAGGAAAAAATCCTGGTTCTAAATACGAAAGAGCAAAAAAATTAGGGATCAAGATTATATCTGAAGAGGAATTTTTAAAGCTTATAAAATGATCGATTCTAAAGAATTTTTAAGAATTATAAAAAGAGAACAATTATTAAATACTTTAATTGTTATTTTTATAATTTCTTTAGGTGCTCCTTTACTTGTTGCCGAACCCCCTTTAGGAGTTTTAACATTTATTTTTTATTTACCTGTAGTAATTTTGGGCATATTTTTAAAATTTAAAAGAGCTTTAATATTTTATTTTCCTCTTTTGGTTCTTTATGGATTAAGCTTTTATTATTTTTATCTGGTCGAAGGATTGCCTCCTTTTAAAATATCTTTACTCTTTGGTTTAAATGGAATAGGCTTTTTTTTAGTGGGATATATGCTTTGGCGTCTTAGGGCCCTTATTTTTAAAGAATATAAAAAAATAAGAGAGAAAGCAATTTTTGATAGTTTAACAAAAGCATTTTCTCGAGATTTTTTTGAAGAAATGTTAGATCATCAATTGAAAGAAGCAAAAAGGATGAAATCAGAGTTTTCTCTTTTAATGCTAGATTTGGATTGGCTTAAGAAATATAATGACAAGTTAGGACATCCTGCTGTAGATAATCTTCTTTCTCAATTTGTAGACTTGCTTAAAAAAATGGTTAGGAAATCAGATTTTGTTTGTAGATGGGGCGGAGATGAATTTATGATTATTTTACCTCATACTTCAGATGAGAATGCTTATGCTCTTGCAAAAAGAATTCGGCAGGGTTTATTAAAAGCAAAATTTTCCATTAAAGGACAGGAAATTACTAGTCTTTCAGCAAGTATAGGAATTGCTTCTTACCCCAATTTTTATACCAAAGAGATGTTGATAGAAAAGGTAGATGAGGCTTTATATAACGCAAAAAGAACTAAAGAAAGAATTTATAAAATATGATGGATTTGGAAAAACTCACAATAAAACAGGCTCATAAACTCTTAAGAGAAAGAGAAATAAGCTCCGAAGAACTTACAAATTTTTATTTAAAACGAATAAAAATAAATGATAAGAAAATTAATTCTTTTATTACTGTAGTTGAAAGAGAGGCAATTAAAGCAGCGCAACAGACTGACAAAAGAATTAAAGAAGGAAAATTTCTTTCAATTTTAGATGGCTTGCCGATTGCCATAAAGGACAACATTCTTACAAAAGATATAAGAACTACTGCTGGATCTAAAATTTTAGAGAATTTTATTCCTCCTTTCGATGCAACGGTTATAAAGAGATTAAAAAAGGCAGGCGCGGTAATTTTAGGGAAAACCAATTTAGATGAATTTGCAATGGGATCTTCAACAGAAAATTCTTATTTTGGACCGACCAAAAATCCTTTTGATCTAAAACGAGTTCCAGGAGGAAGTTCTGGAGGATCTGCTGCTGCAGTAGCCGCAGATTTTTGTATTTTTGCTTTAGGTTCTGATACAGGAGGCTCTATTCGTCAGCCAGCCTCTTTTTGTTCGGTTGTTGGATTTAAACCATCCTATGGAGCTGTTTCTCGATATGGTCTTATTGCTATGGCTTCTTCTTTAGATCAGATAGGACCTATAACCAAGACAGTTGAAGATGTTGAAATAGTATTTGAATTTATAAAAGGAAAAGATAGATTTGATTCAACCAGCGTTGATTTATTTAAGAAAGGATTAAGAAATAAAGAAATTAAAATAGGGATTCCAAAAGAATATTTTGGAAAAGGATTAGATAAAAGGATAAAAAGAATTATAGAGGAGTTAGCCAGAAAATTAGAAAAAAATGGTATAAAATTTGAAGAAATCTCTCTTCCTTCAACTGAATTTGCTTTAGCTACTTACTATATTATTATGCCTGCAGAAGCTTCTTCTAATTTAGCTCGTTATGATGGAATTAAATACGGCTATAGCGAAGGGGATCCAAAGCTTAAAAATTTAATAGAGTTTTATAGGATCACTCGAGCAAAAGGATTTGGAAAAGAAGTGAAAAGAAGGATTATGTTAGGAACTTTTGTTCTTTCAGCAGGATATTGGGAAGCTTATTATTTAAAAGCTCAGAAGGCAAGGGCTTTAATTAAAAAAGATTTTGAAAAAGCTTTTGAAAGGGTGGATTTTTTACTTACTCCAACCTCTCCAACTCCTCCTTTTAAACTTAAAGAAAAAATAAAGGATCCTTTAGCAATGTATCTTTCTGATATTTATACAGTTTCTCCGAATCTAGCTGGTCTTCCAGTAATAAGTATTCCTTGTGGATGGATTGATAATCTTCCAGTAGGAGTTCAATTAATAGGGGCCCAATTTAAAGATTATGAGCTTTTAGAATTTGCAAAAAAAGTTGAAGAGGTGGTAAAAAATGATATTTAGTTTTTTAAAAAGGTTTAAAAAACCTGTTTATATTAGATTAGGGATTTCAAAAAGAGATAAAGAAAAAGTGATTAAAAAATGGAAAGAGATTGAAGAGCTTGTTTCTTTAGGAAGTCCCTCAAGATACAAAACAGCAATAATAGAGGCTGATAAGCTTGTTGATTTTATTTTAACTACTTACGGATATAAAGGAAAAAATTTAGGAGAAAAAATTAAATCCATACCTAGAAATAAATACCCTAAAGAATTTTTTACCAACCTTTGGAAAGGTCATCTTTTAAGAAATAAGATAGTTCATGATCTTAACTATGAAATTCACTCTTCTGAAGCAAAGGATATAATTAAACGATTTAAAAAAGTGATAGATCGATTAATAAAATAACTCCGGACACTCCGGGCAGGGAAAAATCCCACACCTTGGGTT
>CAZICA010000011.1:6494-26190 GCA_964537705.1 uncultured Candidatus Saccharibacteria bacterium | reverse complement strand
GTTCTTCTTAAAATTTTCGAGATTAAAAAACGGTGGGGGTGGGATTCGAACCCACGGTGCCCTCTCGGGCACACACGCTCTCCAGGCGTGCCGATTAAACCACTCTCGCACCCCACCAATCTAGCTCAATTATACCTAATTTTTTCCAAAAAAACAAGGCTCCTTAAAGAGCCTTTTTTATTTTTAATTAATCCCCCTCTTCCTCTTTATCCGAATCCGAGTTACTAGAGCTTTTGAAAGAAGAGTTAAAAAATTTTATAATCTCTTTTAGGCTTTCTTTTGTATCTGTTCCTCTTCTTTCTATAAAAACCTCTAGCAACTCGGATCTCATTGCTTTCGCCTCCTTCCCAAATGGCAAAAGCAAACATCGTACGGGTTGTAGATTGACAAATAACATCCACAAACCCGGCAACGTCTGCCTTTGCCAAAAGTTTGTACCTTTACCGGATGGAAAAAAGAGCCCATCCGATAGCACCTTAATGGTTGATTTCTCTTCACTTGGACTTGCCAGTCTTCTGTAACCATCCTTCCACCTCCTTTAAAGTAATAAATTAAAAACTTTAGGCTTCACTCATAGACCACCCCCTTTTCTATAGATTTTTTAGAAAGACAACCAAAAGTTTCTTTATCAGGCTGAAAAAAATTTTTGTTTTCAAAAAACAAAAAGGAGGTGAAAGGATGGAAATTGTTAAGGTAATTTAATTATAGCATTTTAAAAAGATTTTTCAAGTGAGATTTTTCTTTCTACAGAAGCAATAAGAGATCTAACAGAAAAGATTGCATCAGGTTCAACAGAAATGGAAGTAATACCAGCTTTTATCAAAAATTCAACTATTTCTGGAAAAACAGAAGGAGCTTCTCCACAAATTGAGGAAGAAACACCTTTTTCTTTAGCAGCATTTATCACTCTTTGAATCGCCCATCTAACTGCTTCATTTCTTTCATCAAAAATTTCAGCAACTTTCTCATTATCCCTATCAACAGCTAAAATCAGCTGAGTTAAATCATTACTTCCAATAGAAATTCCATCTACAAGCTCTAAAAACTTATCAATTAAAATCACTACTGAGGGAACTTCTACCATTAACCACAGTTTAAAATCCGAAGATCTTTTAAGTCCTTGTTTTTCGATTAAATTTAATATTGATTTAAATTCTTCAAGGGTTCTTACAAAAGGAATCATTAACCAAAGATTTTTAAATTTCTTCCTTACTTCCTTTATAGCTTTAAGTTCTAAGGAAAAAAGCTCAGGTTCTTTTATATATCTAAAACATCCTCGATAACCAATCATTGGATTTGGCTCAATAGGCTCAAATTCTTCTCCTCCTTTTAGATCTCTATATTCTGAGGTTTTAAAATCAAGTGCTCTGTAAATTACAGGACGGGGATAGAATTGTTTTGCAATTTTTTCTATCCCAGTTTGAAGTAAACCTATAAATTCCTTCTGTTTTCTTTCTTTTATAAACAACCTTGGGTGGATCCCAAATCTCAAAATCATAAACTCTGCTCTTAATAGACCTACTCCATCAACAGGTTCTTTAGAAATTTTTTCTGCTAAATCAGGATCAGAAAGATTAACATAAAGTTTTGTCCCAATCAAAGGAGGCTTTTCAATAGTTTTTGAAGGATATTTTTTCTCAAATTCAACTTCTACTTTCTTAATTTTTCCTTCAAAAACTTTCCCATTTGTTCCATCAACTGTCACTTCTTGGCCAGTTTTTAAAATTTGAGTAGCTTTCCCTGTCCCTACCACACAAGGAATACCTAACTCTCTTGAAACAATCGCTGCATGAGAAGTCCTTCCTCCGGAATCAGTAATTATTGCAGCTGCTTTTTTCATTGCAGGAACAAATTGAGGATTGGTCATTTCTGTAACCAAAACTTCTCCCTTTTTTAATTTAAAAATTTCAGAAGGAGAATGAAGTATTCTAACTTTCCCTGAGGCAACACCTAAAGAAGCTGGGATGCCTTTAAGTAAAACTTTTTCTTTTCTTCTTAATTTTTTCTTCCTTTGTTTTAATTCTAAAGTTGTGACTGGCCTTGTTTGAACAATAAAAATCTTTTTTCTCTTTCCGCCAAGAGTTCCTATTACCCATTCAATATCCTGAGGAAATTTATAATGAGCTTCTATTAATTTTCCTATCTTTGCTAATTTTAAAATTTCCTTATCAGTTAATTTTTGTTTCTCCTGAAGAGGTTTTGGAACCTTTTTGTGAGCTCCTTTCAAATCTATTAACCAACTTTGTTTTGAAATATCTTTTTTTAATATTTTTAAAGTTCTTTTATCGACTAGATACCTATCAGGAATAATTGCTCCGGAAACAACAGCTTCTCCAAGTCCATAACCTGCTTCTATAGAAATTTTATTCCTATCATTTGTTACTGGATCGATTGTAAACATCACTCCAGATTTTTCTGCCAAAACCATTAAATGAATGGGGACGGCAATTTTAACCTTTTCATGAGAAAATCCTTTCTCTATTCGATAAAATATTGCTCGTGGTTCAAATAAAGAGGCCCAACATTTTTTAACAGCTTGAATCACGTTTTTCACTCCTTTCACATTTAAAAAAGTTGCTTGTTGACCAGCAAAACTCGCTGTTGGTAAATCCTCGGCTGTTGCTGAAGATCTCACAGCAACAGACCTTTGCCTTCCAAGTTTTAAATATGCTTTTTTTATTTCTTCTTTAATTTCTTTGGGAATTTCTGCTTCTAAAATTGCTTTTTTAATTTTTTCAGAAGCAAGATTTATCGCCTTTATATCAGATCCTTTAAGACCTTTAGTTAATTTTTTAATTTGCTCTAGAATACCTTCTTTTTTAATGAAATCAAAATAAGCATTTGATGTAACACAAAATCCATAAGGAACATTTATCTTTTTTAGTTTAGTTAATTCTCCAAGATTCGCTCCTTTTCCTCCGCATAAGGGAATGTCTTTTTTAGAAATTTCTTTAAACCAAAGAATATAGTCCATTCACATCCTATGAACTTTTATTAAATTTGTTTTTCCTCTTATAGCTAAAGGATGTCCTGCAGTTATCACAAGCAGATCTCCTTTCTCTGCTAGTTTTTTTTCCTTAAGTAGATCTACTGCTTGATAGAAAAATTCATCGGTAGTATGAAAAGTTCCGATTTTAAACGATCTTACTCCCCATAAAAGACTTAATTCAAGATAAACTTTATGATTTGGCGTTAGGGCAACAATAGGAGTAATTGGCCTGTGTCTTGCAATCATCTTTGCTGTAAATCCTGAATAAGTAGCTACAACAATCAATTTTGCTTTTAGATATTTTGCTAACTCGCAAGTTGTTGCTCCAATTGCTTCGGTTGGACTCCTCTCAACTAATTTTCCTTTTTGGAATTCTAAAATTTCTTCTTTTTCAAAAAATCTTGGCCTTAATTCTCTTTTTGAAAAAATTTCTTTTTCTATTTCAGAAATAATTTTTGTCATCATCTTTACGCTTTCAACAGGATATTTTCCTGAAGCAGTTTCTTCCGAAAGCATAACCGCATCGGTTCCATCTAAAATAGCATTTGCAACATCAGAAACTTCAGCACGAGTTGGTTTTGGCTTTTCAACCATTGATTCCATCATTTGAGTGGCGGTAATCACTGGTTTTCCTCTCTCTAAACATTCTTTAATTAATTTTTTCTGAATAATTGGAACTTCCTCGGGAGGAAGTTCTATCCCTAAATCACCTCTTGCTATCATTATTCCATCTGTTTCCTCTAGAATCTTATCAATATCATTGATAGCTTCTGGTTTTTCTATCTTAGCGATAATCTTAATTTCAGATTTTTTATCAATTTTTCTTATTAAATTTTTAAGATCTTTAATATCTTTTCCTGATCTAACAAAAGAGAGACCAACAAAATCAAGCTTATGCTTAACAATCCATAGAAGATCTTTTTTATCTTTTTCTGTAATAGTAGGAATAGAAAGTGAAATATTGGGTAAATTAACTCCTTTTTTAGAGGTAACTAATCCCCCATGGATGACTTTACCTTTTATTAATCCTTCAGAGGTTATCTCAGTAACTATAATCTCAATTAAACCATCACAAAGTAAAACTCTTGCTCCTGGTTTTATATCTTTTATCAAATAAGGATAATCAATAGGAATAAAATCTTTTCTTTTTAATGACTGAGATCCAATAAAAATTTCCTGACCATCTTTTATTTTCAATCCTTTCTCTGGCAATTTCCCAATCCTTATTCTTGGCCCTTGAAGATCGGCCAAAATAGAAAGAGGTTGATCTAATTTATTAGAAGTTTCTCTTAATACTTTAGTCCATTTCTCAAAAGTCTTGTAATTCCCATGAGAAAAATTAAATCTAGCAACATCCATGCCAGATTTTATCATCTCTTTGATAATTTTCTCTTCTCCTGAAGCAGGTCCAATAGTAGAAACTATTTTTGTTCTATTTTGAGGTATTTTCATTTAAGAAGTTCTTCTTTTATAAGACTTTCTATTTCTTTTGTTATTTTTTCATTTTCTTTTAAAAATTTTTTTGCTGTCTCCTTTCCCTGGCCTAATTTTTTGTCTTTAAAAGTAAACCAACTTCCTGATTTTTTAATCAAATTTAATTTAGTGCCCAAATCTAGAATTTCACCTTCTTTAGAAATTCCTTCATTGTAAATAATATCAAACTCCGCTGTCTTAAATGGAGGTGCTACTTTATTTTTTACAACCTTTACTCTTACCCGATTTCCAATCACTTGTTCACCTTGTTTTATCTGAGCTATTTTTCTAATATCAAGTCTGACTGAAGCATAAAATTTTAAAGCCAAACCTCCAGGTTGAGTTTCTGGATTGCCGAACATTACCCCTATTTTCATTCTAATTTGATTGATAAAAACAACAGTGGTTTTTGATCTTGACATAATTCCAGAAAGCTTTCTTAAAGCTTGAGACATAAGCCTGGCCTGAAGACCTACATGAGCATCACCCATTTCCCCTTCTATTTCTGCTTTTGGAACCAAAGCAGCAACAGAGTCAACAATTATAAGATCAATTGCATTTGATCTTACCAAAGTCTCAACAATCTCTAAAGCTTGCTCTCCTGTATCAGGTTGGGAAATTAAAAGATCTGCAATATTTACACCTATTTTTTTGGCATATTCAGGATCCAGAGCATGTTCAGCATCAATATAAGCACAAATTCCTCCTCTTTTTTGAGAAGAGGCAACCATATGAAGCGCTAAGGTAGTTTTCCCAGAAGACTCTGGACCAAAAATCTCTATCACTCTTCCTTTTGGTATTCCTCCTACTCCTAAAGCTAAATCTAAAGATAAAGATCCTGTAGGGATAACTTCGACTTGGGTTTGTCTTGCTTCTCCTAATTTCATTATCGATCCCTTTCCAAATTGCTTTTCAATCTGGGCTAAAGCAAGTTCAATAGCTTTTTGTCTTTCTTTTAAATTATCCTCTGCCATAAAACCTCCTAAAATTCTTGATTATTTATATCTTCTTTAAAATTATCTTCATTTTCTTCATCAAAGTTTTCAAATTCGGAATCTTTTTCAATTAAAACCTCTCTTGGTTTTGCACCATCAGGGGGACCAATCACGCCTCTTTCTTCAAGTAAATCCATCAATCTTGCTGCTCTTGCATATCCGATTCTTAATCTTCTTTGAAGAAGTGAAGTAGAAGCTTTTCCCGCTTTAACTACAATATCATAGGCCTCTTCATATAATTCGTCATCAGCGTCTTCTGAGAATTTAAGTCCAGAAGAAATAGTCAATTTTGATGGAGCAGTGACATCTTCCTCATATTCTGGCTCTCTTTGATTTTTAACAAAATCTGTAACTTTCTTCACCTCCTCATCAGAAACATAAGTTCCTTGAATTCTTCTTGGTTTTGTTCCATCTCCGGGAAGGAATAACATATCTCCTTTTCCAAGTAATTTCTCTGCACCAGCCATATCTATTATTGTCCTTGAATCAATTTGAGATGCAACCATAAAAGCAATCCTAGTTGCAATATTAGCTTTTATCAAGCCAGTAACCACATTAACCGAAGGCCTTTGAGTCGCTATCACCAAATGAATTCCTGTTGCCCGAGCCATTTGAGCTATTCTTACAATCAATCCTTCTGCTTCTCTTGCTGCATGAGCCATTACATCTGCTAGCTCATCAATTATAATCACTATTCGAGGAAGAATTTGAGTTGGATCTTTTACTTTCCTATTATAAACAGAGATATTCCTTGCTCCTATTTCTGCAAATAGTCTATATCTCTTTTCCATTTCTAAATTTGCCCATCTTAGAGCATTAAGTGTTTTATCGGTATCAACAATCACTGGAGTTAAAAGATGAGGAATTCCATTATAACCGGTTAATTCTACTCTTTTAGGATCAACTAAAATAAATCTTAAATCTTTTGGAGAATTCTGATAAAGAAAAGATAGAATAAGGGCATTAATACAAACACTTTTTCCAGAGCCAGTAGCTCCTGCAATTAAAAGATGGGGCATGGTAGCTAAATTTGCTACAACAGGCGTACCTGAAACGTCTTTACCTAAAGCGAGAACTAATTTTGATCTAGAACTTAATTGAGCAAATTGAGGGGAAGATAAAATTTCCTTTATTCTTACTAATTCTACTCCTTTATTAGGCACCTCAATTCCTACCAAAGATTTTCCTGGAATTGGAGCTTCAATCCTTAAAGGATGAGCTGCCAAAGCTAGAGCTAGATCATTTGCTAAAGAAGTAATCCTTGTTAATTTAATACCTTCGGCAGGACGCAGAGTATATTGAGTAACTGTAGGACCAACATTTATCTCTCCCATCTCTACTTCTATACCAAAATTTGCTAGAGTTCTTTTAATAATTTCTGAATTTGCTTTCAAGTTTCCTGCATCTAATTTTGTTGTTTCATCTTCTAAAAGATCTAATGAAGGATATTTCCATTCTTTGTCTAATTCGATTTTCCCTTCCTCTTCTTCAGAAATTTTCTGGGTAATTTTCTTTGGTTTTAAAGGAAGAGGTCTAGATTTAAGTGTTTCTTTAGAACTTTTAAGGGTTTTAACAGCAATAGAGGGAACTTCTATCTTTCTTTCTTTTTTAATTTCTTTTTCTTCTTCTTTTCTTTTTTCTAATAAGCTCTTGAAAGTTTTAAAAGAAGTGTTGAAGGTTATCAATAGAGAAATTAAGCTTAATCCAAAAAATAAAATTAAAGAAAGCCAAAACCCTATTAGAAATTTAAAGGTCTCGCCAAAAAATATTCCTACTAAGCCCCCTGCTTTCTCTCCGCCTATTAACTCTATAAAACTAGAGAAAGAAAAAAAGAATAAAATCAAGCCAATAAGATTAAAACTTTTGATCTCAAATTTAAAAAAGGCTGCCCCTAATCCAATAAAAGCAAAAGAAATTAAATAGGCTACTACCGATCCAAAACCTTCTTTTAATCCTATTCCCAGATAATTTCCCCAATTACCAGCCATTTTTAAAAGAGAAAACAAAAAGAAAAGCCCTAAAATAATCAAGGTTATCCCTATTGTTTCTTTTAAAGTTTCAGAAGAAAGAGCAATTTCGAAATGTTGTCTTTTCTTTGTGACTCGTGTCTTTTTCTTATTTGTTTTTTTAGACTTTTTTTGCTTTTTTCTTCCCATTTTCAAAAATTATAATATCATAGAAAAAATCAAATTTCAAATTAAAATCAGTACCAATTGGTACTGATATCTCTTGTTATTTTAAATTTAGAAATTTATACCTCGATCACCACAGGTAAAATAAGAGGTCTTCTTTCAGTTCTTTTATATAAAAATTCTCCTATTTCGTCTCTTAAAGCATTTTTTATAAAAGCCCAATTTTTTGGTGCTTTTCCCCTTTTTAATATCTTTTTCACCTCCTCTCTGGTTTCTTCTATTAATTTAGGAACTTCTTTCATATAAACAAAACCTCGGGAAATAATATCAGGTGATGTAATTAATCTTCCGGTTTTTTTATCTACTGTAGCTATTATCACAAAAATCCCTTCTTTCGCCATAGCTTGCCTATCTCTTAAAACAATATGCCCCACATCTCCAACTCCTAATCCATCAACTAAAACAATTCCAGAAGGAACCCTTTTCCTTAAAACTCTAGCACTCGTTTTATCTAATTCTAAAACCTGACCATTTTCTATTACAAATATATTTTTTGGATCAAATCCTGCTTTAATAGCTAATTCTTTATGAGCTACTAAATGATGATATTCTCCATGAATTGGGACAAAATATTTTGGTTCGACCAATTTTATCATCTTCTCTAAATCTTTTTGACATCCATGCCCAGATACATGAACTTGCATTATTTTTGAATATTCAACTTTTGCACCTTGGCGAAGTAAATCATCAATAGTTCTATAGATTGCCGCTTCATTTCCTGGAATTGGAGAAGAAGATAAAATTACTGTATCTCCTTTTTTGATCTTAACATGAGGATGAGCACCTGAAGCCATCTTTACTAAAGCTGACATAGGTTCTCCTTGAGATCCTGTGGAAATTATAACTATTTTTTCATCGGGAAAATGTTTTACATCTCGAATATCAATAATCTGTCCTTTTGGTACTTTTAAATACCCTAATTTCTTCGCTATCTCAAAATTTATTATCATCGACCTACCAGAAATAGCTACCTTCCTATTAAACTTTGCTGCTATATCTAAAACTTGCTGGATCCTAGAAATTAAAGAGGCAAAAGATGCTATTATAATTCTGCCTCGGGTGGTAGAAAAAATTTTAGAAAAGGTTTCGCCTATAACTCGCTCTGATAAAGTTTCTCCTGGTTCCTCAGCATTTGTACTATCTGAAAGAAGAAGTAAAACTTTTCCTTTCAATGCTAAGAGTTTTTTCTCATCTAATTTTTCCTCATAAACAGGGGTGGGATCAAATTTAAAATCACCGGTATGGACAACAATCCCAACCGGAGTTTTAATTATAAGTCCTACTCCATCGGGAATAGAATGGGTAACATGGAAAAATTCTATATCAAAATTGCCAAATTTTAGCTTGTCATTAACAGAGAAAATCCGAATATCTTTTTTACAAGTTAATCTAAACTCTGAAAGATGTTTTTCTATCATTCCTGCTGTAAGGCGAGTAGCAAAAATAGGAGCAGGAATCCTTGGCAATAAATAAGGAATTCCTCCGATATGATCTTCATGACCATGGGTGATAATTATGGCTCTAATTTTCTCTTTCCTTTCTTCTAGATAGGAAACATCAGGAATTACATAATCAATTCCTAACATTTCTTCCTCAGGAAACATAAATCCCATATCTATCACAACAATATCATCTTCGTACTCTAAAACCATTAAATTTTTCCCAATTTCTCCTAATCCACCTAAAGGAATAACTCTTAATCTTTTTGGTTGAATAGGGATTTTTTTCTTTAATTTTTTCTTTATTTTTTTCATTTAAAGAACATAAAAAGCTCCCTCCAAAAAAGATTTTGGAGGAATTAATTTCCCTTATTTATTTTATCAACCAGAAACTTTCAGATATTAGTTCGTTTTCGGTCGTATTATTAGTAAATCCTACTGCTTTGATTGCATCAAGATAGGGTAAAATCTTTTCCTTTATCCCTAAAACCTCTTTTGCTTGTTCTTTTGGTGTGGGAAGTTTTCCTAATTTTCCTAGATAAATAAATCCTCCTAAAACAGATTCAAGAGTTGAATAAAATCCTTTCAGATGAAGAAAACCAAAAGCAGTTCCTTCTTCTGGCAATTCTTTTCTAATTTCATCATAGATAGGATTATCAACTAAAGTTTCTTCTTGTTTTTTCATCAATTTCTTTAAAGCATTGGAATCGGGTGATAAAGAAAGGATTAATTTATCCTTGGAAGTTCCAATATTCAACTTAAATTTTATTCCAACGACTTTAAATCGTTCGATTGTAGAACCAAGCGTTTCTGTTGAAAGAATTAAACCTTCTTCTGTTTCTTCTTCTTCAAATTTCGAAAGTTTTTTAATTTTTTCTAAAAGATTTTTTACTTCTGTTTTTGAGGGTAAATCTAAAATTAGATTAAAATTGAAAGTCTCAGAAGGTAAAGCTACCAGAGCAAAAGATCCATTAATTTTTCTTAATAGATCTATTTCAAGATCAATGCCATATTGTTTTTTAAGTGTTTCTTTTAATTGAAGCAAAGAAAGAGCAAACATCTTGTTCTCTTCCTCTACTCGAGCTAGGAAATCCAATAGAGAATTACCTAAATCTTTACTTTCATAATAGAGAGCAACAATCTTTGGTAAACTGGTTATTAACACTTTCTTAAATTCTTCAATTTTTTCAAAAGATTTGTCTTTTTCTTTTAATTTTACTGGATCTGCCCAAGAAATTGCTTTTATTTTCACCCCTTTTTCCTTTCCTTCTATGCCAAACCCGATAGCTTCTATATCCTTTTCAGTAAAAGCAAGAGCTTCAGGAGATAAAGTTTCGGTAAGCACTTTCTTGATATTATAATAAACATAAATTTTATCATCATAATCACTTAACTCCTTTTTAAGTTCTAGAAAGCTTTTCACCGAAGAAATTGATTGGAAATTCTTTGCAAGTTTGTTGTCGATTAATTTAGTGATACCCTCCTCAGAAGAAATAACAACAAAATTACCAAATTTTACTAACGAAAGTTCTTTTCCTTTTAAATATTTAAATCCTTTATATCGCTGTTCAGAAAAACTTGTTTGTTTTCCTAAAATATCTACTAAAGCAGCTATTTGATCTGGCTTATTTAAAGAAACACTAATAACCAAATTCTTCTCTATCATTGCAACTATAATTTTTTCTTTAATATAATTCTTTAAAGTGGCTAATTCTATTCCATAAGGTTTATAAATGCTTTTCTTAAGAAAAGAATCAGCAGTTGGAATTTTGGAAATAACCTTATTTAAATTCTCTAAAGCATCTAAATTAAGTTCCGAATAAATTATCGTATCTTTTGGTAAAACTTTTTTAATATCAAATGGCCTCTGGAAGATCTTAAAGTAGCAAAAAATTCCAATCCCAGCTAAAATTATCAAAAGAGAAAGAGAAATAAGAAGTGGTTTAAGGATTTTCTTTTTAGGTTTTTGCTCTTTAAGAGGTTCTTTTTTTATTTCTTCGACCTTTTCTTTAGGCTGTTCGGCTGAAGGTTGGGAAATTGTTGCTTTACAAAAAGGACAAACTGTTGTAGTTTCTTCAATTTCCTTTCCACAATTTGGACATTTCATATTTACCTCCTTAAATTGTTCGAATCTCTGGTAAAACCAGGATTCGAAAATTTACGTGAAAATTTTTCTGTTTTTTTAGCCCTTTTTAAAGATAAAGTTATTCGACCAAAAGGATCTATCCCTATTACTTTAACAGGTATAATATCTCCTACTTTCACCACATCTTCTACTCTCTTAACTCTTTGATCAGATAATTCAGAAATATGAACAAGGCCTTCTTGATAAGGTAAAACTTCTACAAATGCCCCAAAATCAGAAATTCTAGTGACTCGTCCTTTATAAATTTTACCTACTTCTACTTCTGCAGTTACTTCTTTGATCATTTTTAAAGCTTTCTCTAAAGAAGCTTCATCATGAGAACAAACATTTATTGTTCCATCTTCTTCTATATCTATCTCTACATCAGTTTCTGAAATAATTTTGTTAATAGTTCTTCCTCCTGGACCAATTAAATCTCTTATCTTTTCTGGTTTGATCTTAATAGTTCCTATTCTCGGTGCAAAAGGAGATAATTTCTTACGAGGAGCAGGAATACATTCTTTTATCTTAGAAAGAATATAATCTCTTGCCTCTTTTGCTTTCTTGAAAATCTCTGAGATTAACTTTACTTCTAAAGCAGGAATCTTTATATCAAGTTGAAGAGCTGTAATTCCTCTTTCCGTCCCAGCAATTTTAAAATCCATATCTCCTGCCCCATCTTCAATTCCTTGAATATCAGTCAAAATAATTTCATCAACCAATCCCATTGCTATTCCTGCTACAGGTCTTTTAATAGGAACCCCTGCATCCATTAAAGATAAGGTCGAAGCACAAACTGAGGCCATCGATGTTGAACCATTTGATGATAAAACTTCAGAAACTAATCTAATTGTATAAGGGAAAACATCTTTCTCTGGAATCACTGGATTTAAAGCCTTTTCTGCTAAAGCACCGTGACCAATTTCTCGTCGAGAAGGTGCTCTTAAAGGTTTTACATCTCCTGTCGAAAAGGGAGGAAAATTATAATGATGCATAAACCTTTTGGTAGTCTCCTCTTCCATTGTATCAATAAGTTGGGCTCTTCCAGTAGAACCTAAAGTTGTAGCAGTTAAAACTTGAGTTTCCCCTCTATTGAATAAACCAGAACCATGAACTCGAGGAAGTAAACCAACTTCACAAGAAATCGGTCTTATCTCATCAAATCTTCTACCATCTGGTCTTTTCCCACTTTTAATAATCTTTCTAATTTCCTTTTTAACCACCAAATCAAAAATATCTCTTAATTTTAATTGATCCTCTTCTTCAGGAAATTCCTCTTTTAATTCTTCAGTTAATTGCTCGAATAAATTCTCTATTGCTTCCGCTCTTTCTGATTTAGATTGAAAAATTGCTTCCTCTAGTTTATTTCCTAAAATTTCTTTTATCCTTTCAGCTAATTCAGGGTCTTGGAACTCCTCTTCATTTATTTCCTGTTTAGAAATAGAAAATTCTTTTATTATTTCTTTTTGAAAATTTATAAGTGGTAAAGTTCCCTTTAATCCAAAATTTATAGCTTCTATCATATCTTTCTCTGAAATTTCTTTAGCTCCTGCCTCTATCATTACAATCCCTTTCTCTGAACCCACTAAAAGAAGCTCTAAGTCACTTTCAGAAAGCTCTGAATTTAAAGGATTTAAAATAAATCGATTATCTTTTCTTCCAACTCTAACTGCTCCAATCGGACCTTTCCAGGGAATTGGAGATAAAAGTAAAGCGCAGGAAGTGGCTATAATTGAAATAAAATCTGGATCGTTCTCCAGATCAGCTGAAAGTACAGTTACAATAACCTGCACATCATAGAAATAATTTTTTGGAAAAAGAGGCCTTATTGATCTATCAATTGCTCTTGCTGTCAAAACAGCTTCATCAGTTGGTTTTCCTTCTCTTTTTATAAACCGAGAACCAAGAATCTTCCCTGAGGCATACATCCTTTCTTCATAATCAACTACCAAAGGAAGAAAATTTACTCCTTCTCTTATTTCTTCAGCAATGGTCACTGTAGATAAAACCATAGTTCCACCAATTTTTGCAGTTACAGCACTATCTGCTTGATTGGCAAATTTCCCAACCCCAATTTCTAATTCTTTTCCATTTAAATTAGTTTTAAAAGTCCGTTCAATATGTTCTTCCATTTATTTCCTAAGTTTAAGCTCCTTGATTAATTTTTGATATCGTTCTGGATGTTTTCTGCTTAAATAATTAAGTAACCTCCTCCTTCGACCTACAATTTTTAAAAGCCCCCTTCTTGAAGGCTGGTCTTTCTTATGGAATTTAAGATGTTTAGCTAACTGAGATATCCTTTCAGTTAAAAGGGCAATTTGAACTTCTGGAGATCCTGTATCCTCCTCATGGATTTTATATTTTTCAATCAATTCCTTTTTTTTCTCTGGTAATAAAGCCATTTTTTTCTCTCTTTTTAAATTCTATCATAATTTCTTCTTCCTCGCAAGGGAAAAATTATTCTACATCTTCATCTTGTAATTTTTCTTGTCGTTCTAATTCTAAAACTTTTTCAAGCAAAGGATATTTCTTCTCAGTATTTATTTTTTCAACTTTTTTCTCTTCCTTAGGGACAGATTTTTCTTCTAATAGCTTTTCAGAAACTTCCTTCTTTTTCTCTAGTTCCTCTAAATTTAGTCTCTCCTTTTGAAATTCTTTAAATTTCTCTAAAACCTTCTCAAGTGCCTCTTCTAAAGATGCATTTGTTATTTTAAAACCAGCTGCCTCAGGATGTCCTCCTCCATTGAAAAAAGAGGCTAATTTAGTTGCATCAACTCCTTTTATTGTTCTAATACTGCCATAGATTCCATCTTTTCTTTCTGAAAGAAGTAAAACAATATCTGAATTAGCTACAGAAGTTAAAAGCTCGTCAATGACTCCTGAAATTTCTGATTCCTGAGCCCCTATCTCTGATATCTCATCTTTTGAAATTACTGACCAAGAAATTCTATAGAGGGGATCATGTTTAATTTTTGATAGAATCTTTCCCCAAAGTTTTAAAGTAGTTAAAGACCTCTTTTTATAGATGTTTTTAACAATCTCTTGTTGACGAGCTCCTAAAGCAATTAATTGGGCGGCAACGGTAAATGATTTTGGGGTTGTATTTAAATTTTGAAAACTTCCAGTATCAGTAATAATTCCGCATAACAAAGCTGTGGCAACATCCTCATCAATTAAAGCAGACTCAGATCCCTTACATGCTTTTCCTAAAGCTTCAATCAACCCTAAAAGAATTTCACAAGTTGAGGATGCTGTTAAATCAATTAAATTCACTTTCCCAAAATATTCATTTGAAGCATGATGATCTATATTAATAATTGGGACCTCATAGAAAAGATGGGTATTTTCTTCATAAATCTTTCCTAATTGCTCTGGATCAGCAGTATCTAAAATGATCATCAGATCAAAATGCCATTTCCCGTAAGAAAAAGAAACATCTTCTGGCTTAAATTCTCCTTTTTGAGGACTAATAACAATATTTAACTTATCCCCCTCAATATTATAGCTTAATTTTGAAGCTTTAATTTCTTTTATATCTAAAGAAATAATAAAATCTCGAGAACCTTTTACTTCTGATATTAATTCTGAAAAATTAGGCAAAAAAGAGAAATTCTCTTTTAGATCCTCAATTACTGCTACTACATCTTTCTCTAATTTTTTAAGAACCATATAAAGAGCTAAAAGAGAACCAAAAGCATCACCATCTGGATTCGAATGGGATAAAAGCAAAATTTTGGAGGATTTCTTGATAAGTTCAATTACTTGTTGTTTTGGAGTTAGCTCCATAATTGATATTCAAGTATAGTAAAATATCAAATTTATGTCAATTATAAATTATTTATTGAAAAATTCTCTTTTTCTTGATAATATTGATCTATAATGAAAATTCTAAAAAATAAAAATTCTATTTTTATTCTTCTTGGGATCTTATTAATTGGAGGAATCCTATTTTATAATTCTTCTCAAAAAGCACACTCTCAAATCTTATCCAAAGAAAAAGCGATTCAGAAAGCAATAGATTATATTAAAAGTTTAAAAAAAGACGAAGAAGTGAATTTAGAAGAAAGTTCTGAAGAAAGTGGCCTTTATAAATTTAAAATCAAGATTGGAGAACAAGAATATATATCTTATATCAGCAAAGACGGTAAACTTCTGTTCCCTCAAGCAATAGTTTTAGAAACCGAAATTCCTAAAAGAAAAAAGCCGGATGTCAAACTTTTTGTGATGAGTTATTGCCCCTTTGGTCTTCAGGCTGAAAAGGCTTTAATCCCGGTTTATAATCTTTTAAAAGATAAAGCGGATATAGGAATCTACTTTGTTGATTATATTATGCATGGAGAAAAAGAAATGGAAGAAAATCTAAGACAGTACTGCATTCAACAAGAAAATAAATCTAGCTATTTTGTCTATTTAAATTGTTTTGTAGAAAGCGGAGATTATCAAAAATGTTTAGATTCTGTAAAAATTGATCAAGAAAAAATTTCCCAATGTGTAGAAAATACTAAAAAAGAATTTAATATTGAGGAAAATCAAAATGAAAGATTTCCTGAATTTCCAATCCATAAAGAACTAAATAAAAAATATGGAGTAAAAGGATCTCCAACTTTAGTTATAAATGATATGATAATTGAGAAAATTAAAAGGTCTCCAGAAGGATTTAAAAAAGCAATCTGTGAAAGCTTTAAAAAATCTCCTAAAGAATGTTTAGAAAAACTTTCAGAAGAAACTGCTTCTCCTGGTTTTGGAAAAAAAGAAGGATCTCATTCAGAAGGCTTCTGTAAATAACCTATGTCCACCACGCGGTGGAATTATTCTTCAAATAAAATTAAATAGAAGTTTTCTAAATTTACAAAGGGCCAGCTAAATTCAGTTGAAGTTTGTGATTGAGGCTCTTTTACTTCTGGCAAAAGAATGATCTTTGTTTGTTCTCCGTTTTTCTCTCCACTTCTTAGAGTAAGTAAAACATCTGGTAAAGGAAATCTTTCGGAAGAAATTTGAACTAGCTGTAAAAACTCTCCTATATCTCCTGGCTTTATTTTTAAATTTCTAAGATTATAATTTATTTCTACCTCTTTTAAAACCTCTTCTATAGCTGGAACAACGTTTATTTGATAACTAAGATTAACCCCACTTATATCAAATTCCATTTCTTGAAAAGTTCTTAAAATTGAAGTTAAAAACAAATCATCAACCGAGAACTCTTGTAGTTGTTGAAGAAGTAAATTTTTAGAAAAATTAAAATCTTCATTTAAATTTTCTACAACCTCATCTAACTCTAATTCGAATTCATTTGTTTCTTTATCAAAGCTTAAATAAAGATTGAAACTTTCTGGAAATTTTATTGTTGGAGTTTCTATCTCTTCTTCCAAGCCTGGTGTTAAAGGATAAAAAGATCTAAGAAGCGAGAATAAATTCAAACTTCCTTTTAAATATAAAGAAATTGTAAGTTCTCCCCATTCAGATTTAAATTGATAACTTTCCAAATTAATTTCTAAGGTCTCTATCTCCCCAGATGCTTCTGTTTTGGAAATTATATCTTCTTTAAATAGAGGGAAACTTTCTATAAATTCTTCTATTTTTTCTTTGGAAAATAAATTATAATAAAGTTTCAAATTAAGATTAAAAGTTGCTTCTTTATTATTTTCTTCTAACTCTTTAATTAGTAGATCTCCTTTTATTCCTATATAATCTGGGAAATCTAAATCTATAAACCCTGTTATTGAACTCTCCTTTTTATGAAATTCAGCATTAAGATTAATTTTTGAAAGATCTATTTGAAGTTCTTTGGTATTTAAAGTCCATTTGGTAATTGACCGAATTTGAGTTTTATTAGAAGCTAATGGAAAAGAACTATACTCTACAGACATTTTTTGATATGGCATTGTCCTGAAAGTAAAATCTTTGATAGAACCATCAAAATCTACTTTAATCCATTTATCAGGAAATACAGTAAAAGAAAGCTCTCCTTCAATAGGAGGTAAAGAAATTACTTCTATCTCCCAATAAATTCCAATATCTTTCATCCAAGTAATTCCATCTACCACTGGCTGAAAATATTCCCGATAAACTCCAGGAGAATAGTTAGATGGTACTTGTATTTTAAATGTAAAGGTTCCAACTGATCCTGGAGGAACTTCTGGTTGATCTAAGGTGCAGGCTCTATTTGGTGAGATCCAAGATTCATGATAAAAATCAGAAGCCCTATCATTCTCATGAGAAGTTCCTAATCTTAAAGGATTTGGTCCATAATTTTTCCAAGTAGCTGTACCTGTGTTTTTTAAAGTTAAAGTTAAAGTAGCAATTCCAGAAGGAGCTAAAGTTGGATAAGCAGATTGAGATATAAATTGAAAATCATAAGCAGAAGGTGTAGTAGGAGCTGAAGGGGGAACAGGTGCTTTTTCAGTAACAATAATATCCCAATAAATCCCAATATCTTTAAGCCAGGTAATTCCATCAGCTACAGGAGAAAAATATTCTCGATAAACTCCAGGAGAAATTTCTTGAGGAACTTTGATCCAAAAACCAAAAGAGGCGATTTCCCCTGGAGCCACCTCTAATTCATCCATTTTAATTCTATTGATTGAAATCCAGTTTGCTTTTCCAGAGAAAAATCTTGAGCTTCTATCTCTTGGATGAGAAGTACCTAATCTAAAAAACTCTCTCTTCCAAACAGCTGTTCCTGTATTTTTTATCTTTACCCATAAAATTGCTTCTTCTCCTGGTGCTAAAATTGGATAATTAGATTGAGAGATCCATTGATAATCGAAATCAGCTGATTTTGTAGGAAAAGAAAGGCTTAAAAACGAAACGTTTATTGTTATTAAAAGGAGAAAAATTAAAAGTACACGCTTTCTCACAACTCCCCCCTTTGATTAAATTATAATTAAAAAATGACAAAAAAGCAAATTTATGAGAAAATATAAAAAGATGAGAAAATTTTTGCTAATTTTACTTCTCTTTTTACCCTCACTTCTTTTTGCTAAAGAAGAAGACTTAGATTCCCTATGGAAAAAATTAGAAAAAACTAAAAATGATATAATTCTTTATCAAAATGAACTTTTAGAATTGGAAAAAGAATTCGAAAAAGTGAGTATATCAAAAGAGGAAATAGAATATAGATTAAAAAAACTTCATGAACAATTAGAAAAACTTGCAAAAAAAGAAGAGGAATCTAACCAATTGCTTCAGAAAAAGAAAGAAGAAAGAAATCAACTTATAAATTCTTTATATATTCTTTCACGAAGAAATCCCTTGATTTTTGTTTTATTCTCCTCTGATAGTTTTTCTGATTTTTTATCTAAAATTCAATATTCTAAAAATTTGATTAAAGATAAATTAAAGAAAATTAAAAAGTTATCTATGAAATTAAAAGAATTGAAAGAAGAAATAGAATTAACAAATTTCACCAGAAACTCTCTCCAAGAAGAAATTAGCCTTTTAGAAGAAAAAAAGAAACAGATTCAACTTGCTAGAATCAAAACCCAAGAAAAATTACTTTCTGCTAAACAAGAGCAAAAATTTATTGAAGAAGAAATCTTAAAACTCCAAGGTGCTCAAGTTAAAAACAACAGAGAATTTATTAAAAACAATTTTATTGATTTTACAAAAACTCAATCTATTATTATTCAGGGATCAGGAACAGGTCATGGAGTAGGACTTTCTCAATATGGAGCAAAAGGAGCCGCACTAGCAGGTCTTTCTTATAAAGAGATTTTAAAGCATTTTTATCAAGGGGTAGAAATTAAAAAAATCGATACCTCTAAAATCAAAATCAGAATTAAAATCACCCGAAATGTTAACCTGCCAGAACTTTTCTACCGAGGGGAAATTAAATATGAAAATGGAATAATAATCAATGAACTTCCACTGGAAGATTATCTTTTGGGAGTAGTTCCCTGCGAAATGTCCTATAAATGGCCAAAAGAGGCATTAAAGGCCCAAGCTGTTGCAGCAAGAACTTATGCAATCTATCAACTTAAACCAAATAAGCTCTATGATCTTACAGATACACCTTTTCATCAAGCTTATCTTGGAAAATTAAAAGAAAGAAAATCTACAACCGAAGCAGTAAGAGAAACAGAAGGAGAGGTTCTTACCTATAATGGAAAAATAATTGCTGCTTATTATTTCTCTACCTCTGGTGGATGGACAGAAAATAACGAAAATGTATGGGGAACTAAACCAAAACCATATCTAAAAGGAGTTAAAAGTTTTGATGAAACTTCTTCTCCTTATTGGTATTGGGAGACCGAGCCTCTTTCAAAAGCTTTTATAGAAAATGCCTTAAATAGTTTCTCTAAAACAAAAATAGGAAATTTAAGATCAATTGAAATTATAAAAAGAGGAGTATCAGGTCGGGTAATGGCTATAAAAATAAAAGGGTCTTTAGGAGAAAAAACAATAACTGGAAGAACCTTTAAATTTCTTATCAACTCAAATCTTTCAAGAAAAAGAATAAGAAGTACCCTTTTTGGATTTAAAGC
>CAZICA010000011.1:2537-6394 GCA_964537705.1 uncultured Candidatus Saccharibacteria bacterium | reverse complement strand
TTGTTTTTCTAGTTTTTGGAGTTTTTCTTTATATTCTTGATATCTTTTCTTTTCTTTTTCAATCACATGTTTTGGTGCCTTATCTAAAAATTTCTTATCATTTATTCTTTTCTCTAGATCAAAAAGAACTTTTTCTAAAACTTCTATTTCTTTTTTTATTTTTTCTTTTTCTTTATCAATTTCTTTTAAATCAGATGGTGGAATATAAATGTCTATTTTATTAGTGTAGATTGGAACCCAATCAGGTCTTTCTCCTTCCTTTTGAATTAGCAATTCTTCAAGTCCTGCTAGGTGTTCTATCAATTTTTTATTCTCCTCAAACAATCGGGCTAATTTTTTCAAATAAATATCTTTTTTTCTTTTTCCTTTTTCTATATAAACAAGAGCCTTAATTTTCTTTTTTGGAGAAATTTTATATTCGCTTCTTACACTTCTGATAGCTAAAATTACTTGTTTTATTTTTTCAAAATCATTCTCTATTTTTGAACTAATCAATTTTTCATCTACTTCTGGCCATTTTGAAACTAATAAAAGCTCTTTATCATCTTCTAAAGGTAGAATTGGCTTTAATTTTTGGAATAATTCTTCGGAAACAAAGGGCATAAAAGGATGAACTAATTTTAAAATTCGCTTTAAAACATAGACTAAAATTTGTTTCTGCAAAATTGAAGGATTTATCTTTGTTATCTCAATATACCAATCACAGAATTCATTCCAAACAAATCGATAGAGAATCTTTACTGCCTCTGAAAATTCAAAGCCTTCAATTGCATTTGTAACTTCCTTTATTATTCGATTTACTCGAGACAAAATCCATCTATCAGGCAAAGAAAGTGCCTTCTCTTCTGCTGGATCAATTTCTCCTAAAGAACTTTGTTTTTCTTTTGCATGATCTTTTAAAAATTCAAAAAGTCCCCCAATATATCGTGAAGCATTCCAAAGTTTGTTTGCAAAATGTTTTGCCTCTTCTAATTGTTCTTCAGAAAATCTTACATCTTGTCCTTTAGCTGTCTGCCAAATAAGGCCAAATCTGGTTGCATCAGCTCCATATTTCCTTACAAGCTCTAAAGGATCCACTCCTGTGCCCAGTGATTTAGACATCCTCTTTCCTTCTTTTGTAAGAACTGTAGCATGAACAATTACTTTCCTAAAAGGAATCTCTTTTTGAAACTCTAATCCCATCATTATCATTCTGGCAACCCATAAGAAAATAATGTCTCTTGCAGTAACTAGAATAGAGGTAGGATAGAAATAATAAAGATCTTTGGTTTTTTTAGGCCAACCAAAAACTGCAAAGGGCCATAGGGCAGAAGAGAACCAAGTATCTAAAACATCGGGATCTTGTTCTAATTTTCCTCTGCACTTTGGACATTTTATTGGATTTTTAACTGATGCAACAATATTGCCGCATTCCTTACAATAGTAAATTGGCAATTGGTGACCCCACCAAATTTGTCTTGAAAGACACCAATCCTTTATCTCCCGCATCCAACTTAAATATACTTTTTTCCATTTTTCTGGGAAAAATTCAACCTTGTTTTTTTCAACAACTTCAATAGCTGGTTTTGCTAATTCTTTCATTTTGCAAAACCATTGAAGAGACAAAAGGGGTTCGATAATTGTATCACAACGATAACATCTAGCAACTGAATGAGAATAATCTTCCTCCTTTTCTAATAACCCAAGATTTTTAAGATCAGCTATAATTTTTTCTCTCGCTTTGTATCTATCAAGATCTTTATAAACTCCTCCATTTTCATTGATTTTTCCTTTCTGATCTATAACAACTATTTTTTCCAATTTATGCCTTTCTCCGATTTCAAAATCAACTGGGTCATGAGCAGGAGTAACCTTTACAGCACCTGTTCCAAATTCCCTTTCGACAGCATCATCATAAATGATTGGTATCTCTCTATTGACCAAAGGAACTACACACTTTTTTCCAACAAGGGTTTTATATCTTCTATCTTTTGGATTAACAGCAACAGCTGTATCTCCAAGCATTGTCTCTGGCCTGGTTGTTGCAACAGAAATAAATTTTTTAGAACCTGAGGTTTTAAGGGGATATTTAAGATAATATAACTTGCTTTTTTCTTCTTTATATTCTAGTTCCAAATCTGATAAAGAGGTCTCGCATCGGGGACACCAATTAATTACTCTTTCTCCTTTATAAATATAACCTTTTTTAAATAAAGTTATAAATGCCTCAAGAACCGCTTTTGAATAATCTTCATCCATGGTAAAACGAACTCTTGTCCAATCACAACTACATCCTAATTTTTTAAGTTGATCTAAAATTATTCCTCCATACTTTTTCTTCCACTCCCACATCCTTTCAATAAATTTTTCTCTTCCAAGATCAAATCGGGTTTTTCCCAGTTTTTTCAATAATTTCTCAACAACATTTTGAGCGGCAATCCCTGCATGATCTGTTCCTGGAAGCCACAAAGTTGGAATTCCCTCCATTCTCTTTTTTCTTGCTAGAATATCCTGAATAGTAGCATTTAGAGCATGACCCATATGGAGCTCGCCTGTAATATTTGGTGGAGGAATAACCATTGTAAAAGGTTGTTTTCTTTTTGGATCTAATTTAGGTGTAAAAAAACCAGAATCTTCCCAAAGTTTATAGATTCTGAACTCTACTTCAGAAGGATTATAAGTTTTTGGAAGATCTATTTTCATGTCTTTTATAATATCAAGGATCTTTTAAATTCTCAAGTTTGGATCTACTTTTATTTTATTCCATAAAATGAATTCTTTCTTTAAAGCTTTAAAATAACCGTTTATAGCAACTATTGCTCCGTTATCTGTGCATAGCTCTTTTGGTGGGCAATAAAACTCGAAAAGACCTTTAAGCTGAGTGGAAAGAGTTTCTCTTAATAGTTTATTTGCAGCAACTCCTCCAGCTAAACAAACAGATTTTACTTTGTATTTTTTTGCTGCTTTTATAGTTTTTTGGGTCAAAACATCTACAACCGCATTTTGAAATTCAAAAGAAAACTGAGCTTGTAAATCTTTAAATTCTTTTTTTGTTAAATCTTCTAACTGGAATTTTTTAAAAGAATATAAAACCGCGGTTTTTAATCCAGAAAAAGAAAAATTAAAATCAGGAGAATCTATCATTGGACGAGGTAATTCTTGGATTTGGAACTTAGCTTTTGTCTTTTTCTTTTGCCAATTTTCAGCACATTTAGAAATCGCTGGCCCCCCAGGATAAGGAAGACCTAAAATTTTTGCCACCTTATCAAAAGCCTCTCCTGCAGCATCATCAAGAGTTTCTCCAATTGATCTATATTTCCCATGATCTTTCATTAAAACCAAAAAAGTATGCCCCCCACTTACAACAAGCGCTAATAAAGGAAATTTTGGGAAATTTGATTTTTTTCCTAAGAAATTTGCATAAATATGAGCTTCTAAATGATTGATCCCTATTAGTGGTTTTTTAAAAATCAAAGAAAGAGTCTTTGCTACATTTACACCAATAAGCAAAGATCCTATAAGTCCAGGACCATAGGAAACAGCTATTGCATCTATTTTTTTAAAAATTTTAGAAGGAGAAAAAGAGGAAAGAGAAAAGGCTTTAGAAAGAGCTAATTTTAAAACGCCTAAAATTTTCTCTAAATGAGCTCGAGCTGCGACTTCGGGGACTACTCCTCCAGTTAATTTATGAAGATCAATTTGGGAAGCTACAATATTTGAAAGAATTTTTATCTCCTTAGCTCTTCCTTCTACTATTGAAGCAGCTGTTTCATCACAAGTTGTTTCAATCCCTAAAATTCGCATAGTTCTAGTATACAAAAAACACTTCAAATTAAAAAGACTTTAGAGGTGAAACCTCATATTCTTTCCATTTAGAA
>CAZICA010000011.1:1350-2437 GCA_964537705.1 uncultured Candidatus Saccharibacteria bacterium | reverse complement strand
TTACACTCTTTCTTAAATTATCAGAGAAATATTTTTCTCCTAAATATCCTCGAGGTAAAAAAGAAGAGAGGATTAACTCTCTTAAAATTCTAGACAATGATCTTATTTTTCTAAAAATTTTGGTTTTTTTAAATTCCTCTAAATCTCTTTTTCTTATATACTTTCTGATAAGTTTTTTAACTTCCTCCTCTAAATTTGCATGCACCAATTCATGAAAAATCACTGATTCTATTTTTCTAAGATTTTTCTTATTAATTTCTAAACCAGAACATTTAATAGCAATTCTTCCATCTTCTACTTCTCCAGCTAATAAATCTTTAGCTGATAACAAAAGACAAATACCAACAGAAGGCCTTTTAAAATGGGTTGAATAAAGAACTGAAAGCTCATCCAGCAACTGATCAAAAAATCTTTTATTTAATTCTCTCTTTAAAACCTTTTTCCATCTTTCTAAAATTTTTCTTTCTTTTTGCCAGATTGTTTCAAATCTATTTTTAAATAGACTTTTAGCTTTAAATTTTTTAAGTAATTCTTTAGGATGATTTGTATTTTTTAATAAACCCCTTAACTCTTTTAAAACAGCTTTTTCTTTTGAAGTTAATTTGCCTGTTTCAAGAAGCCATTGTTGGTTAAATGCTTTCTGACAGGAAAAATGATAGCAACTGAGATTTTTCAAAAAGAAAATAAAATTTTCTAATTTTGAAACAGAAACTATAAATTTCATGGTTCGATTATAAAAAATTTCAAACATTAAATCAAAAATTTACGGAGGTGAAACCTCCGTAAATTGGAAAGTTGACTTTTGAAAGGGAGAAAGGTAGAATGAAAGAGATGGGAAAGGAGAAAGGACAAATTGCACTCCTTACTGCTATTATCTTGGGATCAATAATGATTGTTTCTGTTGCCCTAATGAGTCGAGAGATTCTTTCTGAGATAAAAGTTACCCAAAGACTTGATGCCTCAATTAATGCCTTTTATGCTGCTGACAGTGGAATAGAATATGGACTTCTTCGATATAGATTTGATAGAAATGTAGAGACACCTGAAGGAAAAGTTTGGAGGATAAACATGGAAACAGATGAAGTTA
>CAZICA010000011.1:0-1250 GCA_964537705.1 uncultured Candidatus Saccharibacteria bacterium | reverse complement strand
ACAAGAATTGAAGCTACAGGATATTATCAAGGAGTGAAAAGAAGACTTGTTGCAGAAGTAGATAGACAAACTGGAACTGTTATAGGACTATTTGATTTTGTACTTTATTCAGGAGAATCTCTTGAAAAACCTACTATTCCATAATCTATTTTAAAATTTAACAATTTCAAGAAAGGGGGTGAGAATTGAATGAGGGACCGAAAGGATAGATTTGAGAGAGATAGAACAAACAAAGATCCTACGGATAAGAGTTATTGGTGGGAAGGATATGATTCTGATCTCTCAAGAGAATTAGGTAAAGATAATCCTGATCCTTGTCCTCCTGAACCAGATCCAGAAGATGATCCAGGCTCTAATCACAGATGATACTTTAAAAAAGGCGGTTTAATAACCGCCTTTTATTTTACCTCGAGTTTAAGAAGCCATTCATTCCAATCAGGATGAAGTTTTTTAATTATTGGAACAAAAAGCCAAACAAAATGATAGATGTCATATCTTTTTTCAAAAAAATGCTGGGGATCTTTAAATTCTTTTAAATATGATCTTTTCCAATTTATTAAATGTTTTTTGCAGAATTTTTCAGCAAAAGTAAATTCTGCTAAATTTGCAAAAAGTTCTCCAATGCTTTTAACAGGTGGAGGAATAGAAATTAAAGGAACTTTAGCAGGTTTACCTTTCCAAAGAAGAAAAGAGGCTTCTACTAATTTGTAAAAGTCTTTTTTAGAAAGGTTGAAATAATCTTTTTTTCGATGCAATTCATAATAAATATGGCCATATTCATGAACAAGAGTGGGTAGATAGCTTTCTTTAAAAGAATAAGGAGAGGAAGGGTCTCTTACAGAAAGATAGGCATTTAAAGGAGGACAAGAAATAAGAGGAAAAGGATTGATCTTTTTTATTTGAGAGAATCTACTTAATCCTGCAAAAGCTCTTTTATAATCTTTTTCTTTTAATTTCCTTTTATGAGGGATTTGATAAAGATTGGTGAATTTGCTTTTAAATTTCTTAGATAGAGGAAGGGGATAATTATTTTTTGAAAATAGATAAATAAAAGTAGAATCAAAAGTTTCAATATCTATTTTTTCAAGTCCTCCTTTTGGAAAAATAAATTTTAGTTTATTTTTAAAAACCAATTCAAGAATCTTCTCTATAGCTTCAAAATCGTTCTTTTTTAATTTGTAAAGTTTTAAATTCATTTCAGTTTGATTATAGATAATTAAAATAAAAAATTCAAACTCCTAAATAAAAAA
>CAZICA010000010.1:0-27975 GCA_964537705.1 uncultured Candidatus Saccharibacteria bacterium | reverse complement strand
TATTATTCTCCAGATGGAGTTAATTGGTACGTCCATGATAATATTATAGACCGTGGTCTTGATTATATAAAATTTACCACTAACCACTTCTCTCAATTTGGAATAGGTACAACTGCTCCTCCGGAAGGAACTTTAGGATGGCTCATTTCCTCTGTTTATGACACAGGCTATACCATTTCTACAGTAACTTTAGAGCCTCTTACTGCTCAACTGCCAACTGGAACTCAGATTGATGTGAAGATTAGATCTTCTTCAAATAGCGAAGATCTATCGGATCCAGAAAGTGGTCCTTCCTGGATCTCTATTTCAGAAGGTCAATCAATTTCAGGAATCTCTCGATATTTCCAATATGCAGTAAATCTTATAAGTGAGAGCACTGACATTTCCCCAATCCTTGAAGAAATTTCCTTTACCTTCTCCCCAGATCAATTAGTAGCTTCAGGATATACAGATTCCTCTGGTATTGCCAATCTAACTGTAGGAACATGTGAAGGAGAAGTTTGCGATCTTACCCAACTGTCTGAAAGTGAAAACAAATTTTATGCAATTGCCATAAATGATCAGGGACTTTCTTCTGAAGCATCTGATATTGCTATCTATAATCTAGACATCTACTATGCAGAAAAAGAATTTGATCAAAACGCAGATAAAAATCAGATAATGAGCAATCCTGCAGGAACAGTAGAAGTTTTAGTTCCTGCCTCTACTGAAGCTATAGGTCAATCTGATCCATATACTTTAACAGTTCAAAAATCCGATATCGAGCCAAATATTCAAATTCTTTCAGGTGGTGTAGATGGAACTCTTATTACTGCTTATAACATAGGTCCGTCAGGAATTGAATTCTCTCAAAAAATTCAAATTACAATCAGCTGGTCAGAACCTGTTGATGATCCTGAAACTCTTTCAGTTATGTGGCTCGATCCTTCAACTAATGAATGGACCTCTATTCCAGAAGAAGATATAATTGAGAAAACCAGCACTTCAATTACCTTCTTAACCGCTCATTTAACTGATTTTGGTGTGGTTGAGGTAGAAGGAATCAAATTGTGTCAGACAACAGCAACTGAGGCAGGAACCTTCTCATGCATGGCTTCTTATCTTGGTGAAGACGGATCCTATCAAATTTATGGTTATACTAGAGATGCAGCTGGAAATGTTTCTGTTGCCTCTCTCCCCATTACTTATATTCTAGATACCAAACCGCCAAAAACCACTATCAGTCTAGATCCAGCTCCTAATGAAGCTGGTTGGAATAAAACTGAGGTCACCTTCACCCTTTCTGCTCAAGATACAGGAGTTGGTGTATTTAAGACCGAATATTCCTTTGATGGCGATCTTTGGTATCAGTATTTAGAACCTGTTATTGTTTCAAACGAAGCAATTACACCTGTTTATTTCCGCTCTCAAGATATAGCAGGAAATATTGAGCCAACAAATCAAATAGAAATCAAAATTGATAAAACAGCACCTGAAACCAGTGCTCAATTAGAAGGAGTTCAAGGAGAAAATAATTGGTTCAGATCAAATGTAGAAGTAACACTTAACAGAACTGACAACCTTTCTGGTATAAAGGAAAGCAAATATTGCGTAAAACCTCTGCCAACTCCTCAAATTCAAACTGACAAAGAAATTTATCAACAGAATGAAAATGTAATTATTACCGGATCTGGATTTACTCCAAATGCTGAGGTAGAAATCTGGATCAAAGACAATCAATCAAATAATGCTCCTTCAATGCCTCTTTCAACTTCTGCAAATGAAAGCGGAGAAATATCTATTAGCTGGAACACAGGAAATGCTTGTAATGGTAGTTATAAGATCATTGCAGTAGATAAAACTTCCTACACATTTGCTCAAACAACCTTCTTAATTGAAGAACTTGTTGAAATTACCGAGGAAATAACAGTTCCTGCTACTTTGGCTAGAAATGAAGGTGGAGCAGAAGAATCTCAAACTATCTTTGATGCCTCTATAATTGGCCAATCTAACGATCAATATGCAACCACCACCGATTCTTTAGATCATCAAGAATATATAGAAGTAGAGTTCTCAAATGTTGGTGTTCCTGAAGGAGCGAAAATCAATCAAGTTTGGTTTGAAATCGAGCTTCATGCTCACAGATGGAAATCAAAACCAGGAGATGAATCAGGAAATTATAGAAGAAGGGATGATTTCACAGTCTTTGATGGCACTGACTTTGTCTATGTAGAAGATTGGGGTGGTAAAAATTATGCTAAACCATGTGAGTTAGGAAAGAAATTGGGTCATTGGAAATGTATAGAAGTCTCTGGCAGAAAATGCCGCTGGGCAAGAAGATCCTGGGGTGGTTGCGTGGCTGAAGATAAATTCTGGTACTCTTCCGATGTTTCAAATATCTTATCTACTCCTGAATTGGTGAATAATGCGAAATTTAGAGCCTATTGGGATCCACCAGGATTAGACGGTACTCTCTATGTCGATTACGCGGCAATCCATGTAAATTACACCTATACAAAACCAGCTGAATGCATGGAATTTACACCAATTGATCCAGCTTTAGACAGTGATAATGATGGGGTAGCAGATATCTATGATCTTTGTCCAAATTCTCAAGGAGAAGTTTCTGAAATCGGTTGTCCAATTCCAGAATTATGTGAACCAACCCAACTCTATCAAGGACCATTTACAATAGATCATGAAGGATTCTCTATTATAAGATTTTTCTCTTCAGATTTAGCAACCAACCAAGAAGAAGTAAAATTCATTAAGGTTAAAATTGATAAAACTGCTCCTTCAACCACCTATCAAATTGAAGGAACAAGGGAAGAAGAACCCTATCAAGACTTCTATAAAGATCAGGCAAAGATAATTCTAGCAGCTGAGGATAATTTATCAGGCGTGAAGGAGATTAAATATCGAATAGGAGATTCTGAGCCGGTTACTTATACTGAGCCATTTACAATAACTGAAAAGGGAACCTTTACAATCTACTACTGGTCTTCTGATTTTGCTGGAAATGTAGAAGAAGCTAAAACACTTATAATAAGCATTGATAAAGATACAGATGGAGACGGAACCTATGATAACTTCGATCTATGTCCAACTGTTTATGGCACCTACTATAAAGGATGTAGAGCGAAATTAAATGTTAAAGCAATTGAATATGTAATTGATATCTTCAATAGAAAGTATTACCCGATCCCACTTTCAGGAATGCATCTAGAACTTTATGACTCCAGGTGTGAAGCAATTGGATGTTATGGAGGAATTTGTGGCCGAGATTGGACAAATGAATGGAGATGGTGGGGTTGGTTTGGTAAAGGAAGAAGAGAATATATTGAGAATATAAGAACAAATTGTGATCCTGTTGCTAGTGCTGTAACAGATGAAAATGGTAAAGCAGTCTTTGGAATAGCAAATCCAGGATGGCATCTGCTAATAGGGCTTTATGATTACACTTGGGATGGACAGGAATTCAACGTTTATCTAGCAAAAAGAGTCTATGTAAAAGAAGAAAAAACCAAATCTACAGGTCTTTACACCTTAAGAATTAGAAAACCAGATGGCACCTGGAGAGTTCTTCCAGTAAGGGGAACAAAGATCTATGGATCGGAATTAACAATCTTAGAGCCAGATTACATTGTTTGGGAAGAAGGTCAAACATCAGAAAACTATGTCTTTATAACAGAATCTTCGGAGGATTGGAATCTAGAAATCACTTTAGAGCCACCAGAAGGTTATGTACCAGATGAAACTACAAAAGAAACTATAATCTCTGATTCAGAAGAAACAGTGATCTTCACCGTCCAAGAAGTAGGATCAAAACTCACTGGAACAAAAGTAACTTACAAAGCTAAAGAGCTTGATAAAGAAACTAAAGAAGTTATAAGAGAAGAAACAATCACTCATCTTATTGCAACCAAAGAAGGACCTCAAACAGAGAAATTCAAGATAGGACCAAAACTCGCTGCCCATGAAATTGCTCAAATAAAGGCAACTGAAGAAGCAAAAAGAGCAAAAATTGAAGTAAAGAAAGCTCGAAGAAAGCTAGTACCAACCCCATCAATTTCTTGGAAATCAATGATAGACTGGAAGCTGATAGTTCTAAGTGGTATCCTTATTCTGATCTTGATTGGAGTTCTAATCTGGCTAAGGAAAAGAAGATAAACCTGAAAGTGGGATATATAGTCAAAGCTCCTCTTGACGAGGAGCTTTTTTTTATGGTAAAATAATCAATATGAGAAATTTTATAACAAAATTTCTTTTAATAAGCTTTATTATCTTTTTAGCTTCTCCAACTTTCCTTAAAGCAGAAGAAGTTAGTGCAACTATTAACCTAGCTGCTAAACCTTTTAGAATTGCTATTAATAAACAAATAAATAAAATCTATATTGCTCATTATACTGAAGGAACACTTTCAATAATTGATGGATCCACAGATCAGCTTCTAAATACAATTTCTGTTGGACAGAGAATCATTGATTTTGATATCAATGAAGTGACAAACAAAATCTATTTATTAGACAATCTTGAGCATAAAGTAATTGTAGTTGATGGATCAACGGACCAAATTATAACTTCTATAAATGTCACGGGTCTGCCTTATTATGTTGAAGTTCTCCCATCTTTAAATAAAATTTATGCCACAGGGTATAGCTCTTCTATTGTAGTTTCGGTAATTGATGGATCTACTGATACTTTACTTAAAGAAGTAGGAGGAAACAATGGCTACGCAAGAATTAGGATAAATCAAAACACTAAAAAAGCTTATATTTTTAATAATTCTGATAAAAGCGCCGCTGTTTTAGATTGTATCAATGATAAGATTTTAACCACAATTAATGGGGCGGGCACAATAGGAGCAATAAATGAATCATTAAATAAAATTTATGTAATAGATTCTCAAACAGATATTTTAAATATAATAGATGGAGCTACCGATCAAATAATTAACACTGTAAATATTGTTGATCCTTTTGATTTGGTCATTCTCCAATCATTGAATAAAGTTTATATTGCCAGCTATTATCAAAACAAAGTTTATGTTTTAGATGAAAATGGCAATTTACTAACCACTGTTGATATTCCTACAGCATCAACTTTAGCTGTTAATAATCTAAATAATAAAATCTATGTTGCCAATTATTCAGAAGGTAAAATTTCTATAATAGATGGTAATACAGACCAAATCCTTCAAACTCTTGAAGTTGGCAGTGCACCAAAACAAATCAAATATAATTCTGAAACAGATAAAGTTTATGTAATAAATTATAACGATAGTAGCGTCTCAGTAATTACAAATCCTTCTGTTCTTCCTGAAGTTAAAAATTTCTCTGTGGCTAATCCAGAAATTGGAAATAGATTAGATCTTTCTTGGGAAAATCCAACTGATCCTAATTTTCAAGGGGTTCGAATTGTTAGAAAAACAACAGGTTTTCCTGCTGATGAAAATGATGGGGATATTATCTATGAAGGAACAGAGGAAAGTTATCAAGATGAAGGTCTAACAGATGGAATAGAGTATTTCTATAAAATCTTTGTTACAGATGGAACAAATTTCTCAAATGGTGTTGAAGGATCTGGAATTCCAACAGATAAAACAGCTCCTCAGCCACCCACTAATTTCTGGGCTCAGGGAGGAAAAAATCAAATAACCCTTTCTTGGGAAAATCCATCTGATTCTGATTTTCAAGGTGTAATGTTAAGATTTAAAACCGATAGTTATCCCACTGATCCTACAGATGGCGAGCTAATTTATCAAGGAACAGAAGAAAGTTTTACCCATCAAGGGTTAGGAGCGGGTGAAAACTACTATTATACAATTTTCTCTTATGATGAAGCTAATAATTTCTCGGAAGGGGTAAATGCCCAAGCTACTACTAATCCTCCACCAGCACCACCACCTCCACCTCCATCCCTTCCTGAAGTTGAAAATTTCTCTGTGGCTAATCCAGAAATTGGAAATAGATTAGATCTTTCTTGGGAAAATCCAACTGATCCTAATTTTCAAGGGGTTCGAATTGTTAGAAAAACAACAGGTTTTCCTGCTGATGAAAATGATGGGGATATTATCTATGAAGGAACAGAGGAAAGTTATCAAGATGAAGGTCTAACAGATGGAATAGAGTATTTCTATAAAATCTTTGTTACAGATGGAACAAATTTCTCAAATGGTGTTGAAGGATCTGGAATTCCAACAGATAAAACAGCTCCTCAGCCACCCACTAATTTCTGGGCTCAGGGAGGAAAAAATCAAATAACCCTTTCTTGGGAAAATCCATCTGATTCTGATTTTCAAGGTGTAATGTTAAGATTTAAAACCGATAGTTATCCCACTGATCCTACAGATGGCGAGCTAATTTATCAAGGAACAGAAGAAAGTTTTACCCATCAAGGGTTAGGAGCGGGTGAAAACTACTATTATACAATTTTCTCTTATGATGAAGCTAATAATTTTTCAGAGGGGGTAAATCTCTCTTATTATCTTCAATCTCAATTTAAAATTTATGCTTTAAAAGGCCAAGGTCCAACTATTATAAAGACCACCACTAATAGAATTTTTGTAGGAAACATCTTCTCTAATTCACTTTCAATTCTTGATAAAGAAGGAAATTTAATCAAAGCCATTAATTTTGGTCTCAGAAATTATCCAAGAAAAATTATCGTAGATAAATATCGAGACAGTGCTTATGTTTTGCTTGCAAACGATACTATTAGAAAAGTTTATAAAAACGGAAAGCTAGCAAAAGGATATATTGCCCAAGTGAAAGATTTTGACATTGATTTTAATGAAGGAAAAATTTATATTTTAAGATTTAATTGGCCTGGCAGAACTGCTGGGCCTCAACGATGGCTATATATTTACACTACTAATTTAAGATACATAACCAGAGTAAATATAGGAAAAAATTGCCCGTTTTTTGTTCCTCCAGATCCTGGAATTAGGGTAAGCCAAAAATTTAAAAAAGTATATATTTGGGGTGATACTAATAAAATAGCAATTTATTCTAATGGAAAGTTCTCTTCGATTGAATTACCAGGGAGAGCTACTGCCCTTGAAGTAGATAAATTTACAGGAGATATTTGGGTTGCCTTCTGGCAAGGACAAAATCCAGAAAAAGGTGTTTTATTGATTGATAAAAACAATCAAATTAAAAATTTAATTCCTTTAACCTCGAATTTCAAATTTAATGAAATAAAAACAAATTTCCAAAGAGCTTATCTTAAAACATTTAATTCCTCTTATCTTGGATTTTGGATAGCAAATACCCAATCAACTGAGGTCTCAAATAAAGTTTTAGATTGTAGTAAATTTTCAACTTACAATCGAAAACTTTTTGTCCTTTCTAAAGAAATAAATCCTTCTCTTTCTATTTTCGATCTTAATGGAAATTTAATAGATAAAATAGATCTTTCTGAAGGTATCTATGGAACAAGTTCTACTAGATCGATTTATTTCAACCAACCCTCTGCACTTGAGATTGATGAAGGGAAAGTTTATTTTGCTTTCATATATGAATTAGATCCAAACACTTCTCAAAAAATTTATGCCACCCATATTGGAGTCTATGAAAGTAATTTATTTGTCAAATCTAAGTCAGAATTTATTCCAACCTCTGGTGGAGAAATTAATAGCCCTGAAATGAATCTAGTAATACCAGATGGGGCAGTTTCTGAACCTGTAACTATTTCGATAAACAAATTGGGAAACGATTCTCCAGAATATAAAGAGCTAGAAAAAGAATTTCCCCAACTAACCCAAATCATAGGAGTATTTGATTTTAAACCCGATGGATTGGAATTTAATAAACCTATTGAAGCAGAAATTTTTGTAGATCCTTATCTTTTAGATCTATCCTCTATACCTTCTGACTGGATAATCGCTTTCTTTGAGGAAACCGAGGAAAAAACAGGATGGGAACAAGCAGAAATTTTAGAGATCGATAAAGAAAATAACTCAATTAAAGTAAAAATAGCCCATTTCTCGGCAAAGGCTATTGGTGTTATTATTCCAAATCAATATTTGGAAGAAAAAGAAACCCTTGAAGAAACTTTTAAAGAATTACCTAAAGAACAACTCGAGAAAGATCTAGAACAACAAACTGCCTCTTTGATTACTAACTCAACCTTGGCTCAAAATCAACCTCAAGAGACTAAAGAAATTCAAAAAGAAGAAATTCTAAAGGAAAAGCCTTCTTCTGTTAAACAAATTAGTTATCAAGAAAATAAACTATTTCCTAAAACAACAGCTGCAACTTTTCAAAAAGAAATTAAGAAAACCTCTAATAAAACCCTATTTAAATGGCCTTATCTAATTGGTTTAATTTTGTTTATTACTATTATCTGGGCTGGTTTTCGATTCTTAAAAAGGAAATAGAATTATCCTCATTTTATTTCTTTCCTCTTTGATCCATTTATCAAAATCTTCTACGAAACCAATTTTATCTTCGACTTTAATAAGGTGCCATCCTAACTCTGTTTCGACAATTCCAAGTTCACCTGGATTTAAAGAAAAAACTACTTCTTCGAATTTTTCCTCCATTTTTCCTTTACTTAAATATCCTAAATCTCCTCCTAAATCTTTGGTTGCTAAATCTAAAGAATGCCTTTTTGCTAAATCAGAGAAATCGGCGCCTTTTTTTATTTGATTAATTAATTCTTCTGCTTCCTCTTTCTCCTTTACTAGAATATGTTTTGCCCTTATTTTTAAAGTCACTTTTTCTTTTAGTTTTCTTTCTAATAATTTTGTTCTTAATCTCATTTTAAAATCTTCTATGGAAAGGCCATAATAATCTGCCAAAACTTTGGCAAATTTATCATAATCATAAGCTGATATAATCTTTTCAAATTCAGTATTAATATCACCTTTAGTTACTGAAATTTTATATCTTTTAGATAAGATCTCAATAACTTTTCTCTTTATTAAATGATCAATAATCTGATTAGCAGAGCTTTGTTCGAGTGTTGCATCTTTAAATATTTTTTTTAAAGAGTTTAAAGAACTCAATTCTTTCTTTACCTCTGTTTTTGTAATCAATTTTATTGAAGGAAAGGAAATTATTAAAACAACTGGTTGAAAAAACAAAAAGAAAAGAAAAGAAAGAAAAAGAAAAGAAAGAAAAATTACGGAAATTTTTTTAACTAAATAATTTCCCACCTTCCTTGAGCTATCACTAAGGCAAATAAAAGAGCAGAAATTAATAAAAATTTTATTAAAACTTTTGGGCTAAGCATTTTATTAAGATAATTAAACAAAATTCCCCAATATAAATAAAAAGAAATAATTAAAATCATGGTCTTCGAAAATAGATCAATGGGCCAAAAAATTAGAATGGAAAAGATTTCCAAAGAAAATAAAATAAAAAGGATTATATAAAGCCAGCTTTCTAAAATACTAATATGTTCATGCCAAAAAAGATAATATAAGCTAGCAGAGAAGCTTCCAGCTATTAAAAGAAAAGCAAATGGAAGGGAAAGTATTTTAAGATCAGTTAATAAAAAACAACTTAAGACAAAAAGAAATTGGATGTAAAAACAAGAAAAACTAATAAATCTAAAAGAACTCAAAGTATAAAGATCGGCAAAAATAAAATAAAAAAGAAGAGAAAACAAAAAAATTATAGCTTCTTTAAGCCATAAATTCTTAATAAGCCAAATAGAAATACAAGTGGATATAATTAAAAGAAAAAAGGGAATTCCTTTTTGAAAAGAAATTTTCGATTTGTAAAAAACTAATAAAGAAATAAAAAATAAAAACAGGCTGAAAAAGAAAAAATAATTTATTGGTAAATAAAAAACAAAATAATTCAGTAGTAAGAACAATATTAAACTAGAAAGAATTAATTTAATTTTCATAACTTTATATCACTTCCTAAAATTATCAAAATATCTACAAAAGAATTTAACTCCTCAGTTCCTTTTCTAATTTCAGCATTAAATCTCTTTTTTAAATAATGAAGTGTAAATGGTTTGGTTCCATTAGTGAAATCATAAATAATCGTTTTTGGATAAAGCTTTTCCGCATTAGAAACCCTTATTATATTATAACCAAAACTTTCAAGATCTGCTTTTATCCGAGCTAGATCAACTATATTTGTTCCATTTTCCAAAGCTATTAAAGCGTTCTCATTTTTAATAAAACTGTCTTGAAAAAAATGGTGAGCAAATCTTTGAAGTAATTTGAAATTTCCGTCACGTGGGCGAAGGATATACATTCCTTCTATCATATCATCATATAAAAAATTGGAAGAATCTATAACATAACTTTGAATATCTGTTATATCTATCTCTTTACCTAATTCGAAAAGCTGGATCATTTCTGAAAGAGTTAAATCTGTTTTTAAATGATCTCCTAATATAGAAAGTATATTTACCAATTTTTTAGGATTCAAGAGATTTCTTAATTTTAGTAATCTATCTTTACAAGCTAAAAGCAATTGTTGCTGTCTTTTTGCTCTAGAAAAATCAGAACTAGTGTGTCGAGAGCGAACATATTTTAAAGCTATTTCTCCATCCATCAAATAGGTGCCCTTTTGAAGATAAAAAAGCTCATAACCTCCTTTTCCATCTGGGAAAAATGGATCATAAATATCCTCCTCTACCTTTATTTTAACCCCTCCTAACAAATCTATAACTTGTTTAAACCCATCAAAATCTATTAAAACAAAATAATGAATAGGAGTATCTAAAATTTTAGATACAGTCTTTTTTATTAATTCACTGCCTCCTATTGAATAAATTGCATTTATCTTATTCCAATTGCCGTTCCCTAAAGGAACCCACAAATCTCGAGGAATTGACAGCAAACTAACTTCAGAAGAAATAGGATCTAAACTTGCTACCATAATAGTATCAGTAAGCTCTGGTCCTTCCCAATTTCCTCCAGGTATTCCTAAAAGTAAAATATTTATTCTCCCATCTCCTTCCCTTTCTAGGTTTTCGGGTTGAAGGTCTTTTAAATAAAGTAATCCTGGTGCTGAAGCGTTAGAATTTTTTACTAAAATTTTTTGGGTAATAAACCAGGTTTTTAAAAATAGAATGAGAAAAATAACAATAAATATAAAGAGAAATATTGAAAAACAAATTTTAAGTCTTTTGAAATTCATAGTTATATAATACCATAAAATTTCTTTAAATCTAAGAGATTTTTTGTTATAATAAAAACGATTTGGGCGCATAGCTCAGTGGTTAGAGCGCTTGCATCACAAGCAAGAGGTCTCTGGTTCGAATCCAGATGCGCCCATTAAATCTTAACTTTTTCCTATACAAAAAGACGCTTACACACCCTTTCGGACCTGCGAGTTTTAGCTCGCAATCAAGCTACTGATAACAGGTTAAAGCGTGTTTTATCCAATAAGGGTGTTTTTTCATTTTACGCTTTTAAGGAAACTTCGACAAGCTCAATGTATATTATTCCCTGAGCGAAAAACCAATTAAAGTGAAAAAACTAAAATTAAACAGAAATATTAAAAAATTAAATTTTTGAGTTGTAATCCAGAAATTTTTGTGATATTATAGAATTTGATTTTTAACTTTAAACTATGAAAACAGAAATAGAAAAATTACCCGAAGAAAATCCTTTTTTGTTAATCTTAGAAGGTATTTTTAATTTTCTTTTTGATCTTTTTAAAACCATTCTTATGGTTTTTGTTATAGCTTTTTTAATTAGATTTTATCTTGTTCAGCCATTTTATGTATCCGGATCTTCTATGGAACCGACTTTTAAAAATGGAGAGTATCTTTTAATAGATGAGATTACCTATAAATTTAGAGAACCTGAAAGAGGAGAAGTAATTGTTTTTAAATTTCCTCAAGACCCTAAAGAAAATTACATTAAAAGAATCATAGGCCTTCCAAATGAAAAAGTAGAAATAAAAGAAGGAGAAATTATAATCTATAATAGCTGCTACCCTAAAGGGATCAAACTAAAAGAAAATTATCTTCCTCCAGGAACAAAAACCCCAGGTTCTTTACCCCCTCCTTTAGAAGGACATTATTTAAAAGAGAACCAATTTATAGTTTTAGGGGACAATAGAAGTAATTCCTCGGATTCAAGAGTTTGGGGAGCTGTTCATAAAAAAAATATCATTGGAAAGGTATGGATTTCTTTAAGATTTAAATGGAAGAAATTAAAAATAGGAAATTTTGTTATTTCCTTTCCAACTATCGAGAAATGGTCGAAGTTTAGAAAACCAATTTACAACTTATTTTTCTTTCTTTTTTCTCAAGACAAATTTTACTGGAATTCCTTCTAAAGGATAAACTTCTCTTAATTTTCTTTCTAAAAATAAAAGAAGGGATTTTTTAAAATAAGAGGGATCAGAAACCCAAAAAATAAACAAAGGTGGGTCCTTTTTTATTTCTTCAACAGAATAAATTTTTGCTTTCCCCTTTTTAAAACCAGCAAACAAAGCATTCAATTCTCTTTTTCTTATCTTTTTTAAAGGTTGTTTTATTTCTTTTATTTTCCCTATCAATTCTTTAAGTCCTTTTCCTGTTTTTGAAGAAACAAAAATTATTGGAACCCATTTCCAAAAAGTGAGTTTTTTATACAAATATTCTTTAAAAGCTTGTTCACTAATATCTTTGATTAAATCCCATTTATTAACTACTAAAATTACTTTTTTTCCTTCATTAATAATTAGCCTTAAAATTCTTATGTCTTGCCGAAAAATACCTGAGGGAGCCTCAATTAAAAATAGAACTAAATCTGCTCTTTTAATAGCCTGAATAGCCTTTTTAACACTTAATTTTTCCAAAATTTCTATAATCTTTTTCTTTCTCCTTAAACCAGCGGTGTCAATAAATATAAAAGTCTCTCCATTGATCTCTGCCTTTATATCCACAGCATCTCGAGTTGTTCCAGGAAGCTCGGAAACAATCATTCTTTCTTCTTTTATCAGTTTATTAACCAAAGAAGATTTCCCTACATTAGGACGGCCTATAATAGCAACTTTTAGTCCTGTTTCTTCTTCCTCTTTCTTTTTTCCAAAAGCAATAATTTGATCTAAAAGTTCTCTTATTCCTTTTCCAGAAATAGCAGAAATTAAAATAGGATCTCCAAAACCAAATTTTAAAAATTCATAAGCTTCGGATTCTAGTTCTTTTTTATCTACTTTATTTACTACAAGTAAACAAGGTTTTTTACAACTTTTTATAAATTCAGCTATTTTAAGATCAATATCTAAAATTCCTTTTATTTCAGTCAAAAATAAAATAAGGTCCGCTTCTTTTAAAACCTTTTTTATCTGCTGTAAAATTTCTTTTTGAAGAATCTCTTTTTTTCTTTTAGGTATTAATCCTCCGGTATCAATTAGCTGAAAGCTTTTTCTTTTCCAGGTTACTTCACAAGTTAAAATATCACGAGTAGTTCCTGGTATTTTAGAGGTAATAGCAATTTTTCTTCCGCAAATTCTATTAAACAAAGTGGATTTTCCCACATTTGGATGACCAATTATTACAACTTTTGGAAGTTTCATTTTTAAGACTTTTTGACTTTCTTTACTACTTCGATTAAATCTCCTTCTTCTATCTTTAGTTTATTATTATTCTCTAAAATAGTAAATTTAACCCCACACTCTTTGCCTTCTGAAACTCGATCTTGATCTTCGTTTATAATCCTTAAATTTGATATTTTTCCTAAAATGAACTTCCCTTCCTCTTTTACAATTCTTGAAGGAGCTTTTTCTAAACATCCTTTAATCACTTTAACTCCTAAAATTTTCTCCGTTTTCCCATCCATAAATATTTTTAAAACTTCTCCTTTCCCAATTATCTCTTCCTTTTCTTCTGATTCTCTTAATTTATTAATTTCTAAACTAATTTCATTTATCAATTTGTAAATTACATCATAAATAGCAACTTCCACTTTCTGAAGATCAGCAATTTTTTTAACTTCCGGAGAAAAATCAACTTTAAAACCTAAAATTTTTGCCTTACTTGACTTTGCAATCATTATATCTGAATGAGTAATATTTCCTACCCCTTCATGAACAAAATTTATTTTTATATCTTGATCAGAAAGGTTTAAAATAGCATCTTTAATTGCTACTAGAGAACCAACTACATCGGTTTTTAAAATAAAATTTAATTCCTTTCTCTCTTTATTAGGCTCAAGTCCTGCAAAAATTCTTTTTGCTTTTAAAGATTTTTGATTTTTCATTATCTGCTCTTTTGCTTCTTTAATAGAAGAAACTACCTCTAAAGTGTCTCCAAAGGTTGGTAAAGAAGAAAGGCCGGAAATTTTCACTGGAGTAGATGGGGTTGCTTCTTTTATCTTTTTACCAGTAAAATCTTGCATAATTCTAACTTTCCCCCAAACTTGATTTCCTATTATTATTGGGTCCCCTTCAGAAAGAATTCCTTCTTGAACCAACACTGTTGCCTGAGGACCTTTGGAAACGCTTAATTTTGATTCTATAACAATTCCTTTAGCATTTCCTTCAAAAGATGCTTTAAAACCCTTAAGTTCTGCTAACAGTAAAATCATCTCTAAAAGATCGTTAACCCCTTCTCCTGTTTTTGCTGATAAAGGTACTACAATAGTATCTCCTTGCCATTCTTCTGGTTTTAAACCTATTTCTTCAAGTTGCCTTTTTACCCTATCCGGATTTGCTTCTGGTTTATCAATTTTCGAAAGAGCTACAATTATAGGCACTTTTGCTTTTTCTGCATGTTCTTTTGCTTCAATAGTTTGGGGTTTAACCCCTTCGCAAGCATCTATAACCAAAACTACAATATCAGTTATTTTTGCTCCATGAGCTCGCATAGCAACAAAGGCTTCATGACCTGGTGTATCCAAAAATGTAATTGTTCGACAAGCATTTTCTGAAATTTTTGAAACTTCTTTAACTTCGACTTGATAGGCACCAATATGCTGGGTTATACCTCCTGATTCTTGCTCAGCTACATTAGTTTTTCTTATATAATCAAGTAAAGTTGTTTTTCCATGATCAACATGACCCATTACTGTAACCACAGGTGGACGAGGTAAAAGTTTTTTCTTTCCTGATATTTGAAGCTCTGGCTTTGTTTCTAACTTTTCTACCTTAAATCCAAAATCATCTGCAATAATAGCTGCTGTATCAAAATCAATAGGATCATTAATGGTGGCATTGATCCCATTTTTCATTAGATGAAGAATTAGTTCAGAGCTCTTTTTATTTAATTTTTCAGCAAATTCTCTGACAGTTAAAATCTCAGGAATTTTAATTATTCTTTCATTTTTTATTAATTTCAAATCTTTCTCTTTTAAATTTTCAATAGAAAGATTGAGCTCCTTTAATTTCTCTTGAAGCTCTTTTTCACTCATCTTTAATTTTTTTGCCAACTCTGAAAGTTTCATAGAATTCCCTCCTTTAAAAACCATATCTTAATTATACCAAAAATTTTAAAAGTTAGCAATAAAAAAGCAGCTAAAAGCTGCTTTTTAGAATTGATTTAAAAGAAAGCTTATCACTTTTTTTCTTTTTCTTCTTCTATTTCTTCTTTTCTTAAAACACTGACGGAAGCTACCTTATCCCCTTTTTCTAATTTCATCAATCTAACTCCCTGAGTATCTCTTCCTAAAATAGAGATCGACTTAACTGGAAGTCTTATTAACTGACCTTTTTCTGAACTTATAATAAGATCGGTGGCTTTATCATCTATTATTTTAACGGTAACTAAGTCACCTGTTTTTTCGGTTACTTTTGCTGTTTTTATACCAACTCCTCCTCGATTTTGTACTTTGTAATTTCTAAGCAGAGTTCTCTTCCCTAAACCGTTTTCTGATACTACCAGAACATATCTTCCCTTATCTTTTCCTTCTTTTATAATATCAACTCCAACTACCTTATCATCTTTTTTAAGATTAATTCCTTTAACTCCATGAGATGCTCGTCCCATAGGTCTAACATCTTTTTCTTTAAATCTAATAGCAAGACCTTTTGCCGTAGCTATAAATACCTCATCTTTACCTGAACTCTGTTTTATCCATCTTAATTCTTCATCTGGAGCTAATTTTATTGCTATAAGACCAGATTTTCTCACATTTTTAAAATCGATGATCTTTGTTTTTTTCACTGTCCCTTTTGTGGTCACCATAAAAAGATATCCTTCTTTAAATTCAGAAAAAGAAAGAACTCCTGTAACTTTCTCATCACCTCTTATTTGAATTAAATTTACAATTGCTTGTCCTTTGGAAATTCTTGAACCACTTGGAATTTCAAAAACTCTTGATTGAAACACCCTTCCCTTGTTTGTGAAAAATAGAATAAAATCGTGAGTTTTACTTACAATTAATCGATCTATAATATCCTCTTCTTTTGTTGTTGCACCAATAATTCCCTTTCCTCCTCGATGCTGAACTTTATAAGTATTTATAGGTATCCTTTTTATATAACCTGCTTTTGTTAAAGTAACAACTACCTCTTCATTAGGTATTAAATCTTCTACTTTAAATTCTTTTATACCTGTTTTATAAATCTTTGTCTTTCTTGAATCAGCAAATTCTTCTTTTACCTTTAAAAGCTCTTCTTTAATTACTTTCAAAATCTTTTTTGGTGAAGCAAGTATTGATTCATATTCCTTTATTAATTTTTTCTTTTCTTTATACTCTTTTTCAATTTTCTCCCTTTCAAGAGCTGCCAATTGGGCTAATTTCATATCTAAAATTGCTTGAGCTTGAATTTCTGTTAATTTAAATTTCTTTATCAAATTCTCCTTTGCTGTTTCTCTTGTTTTAGATTTCTTAATTGTTGAAATTACTTGTGATAAATGAGCTAAAGCTATCTTTAAACCTTCTAGAATATGAGCTCTTTCTTTTGCTTTCTCTAGATCGAATTTTATTCTTCTTGTTACTACTTCTTTTCGATGTTCTATAAAATATTCCAAAATGTTTTTTAAAGAAAGAACCTTTGGTTGGATACCTCCAACTAAAGCAAGCATATTTACATTAAAACTCTCCTGCATAGGGGTGAGTTTGTAAAGGGAATTTAATATTTTCTGAGGATGAGCATCTTTTTTAAGCTCGATTACTATTCTCATTCCTTCCCTGTCTGATTCATCTCTTAAATTGGAGATCCCTTGAATCCTTTTCTCTTTTACTAAATCTGCTATTTTTGCTACCAATGCAGCTTTATTCACTTGATAGGGCAACTCTGTAACTACAATTTTATACTCCCCTCTTTTCCCCTCCTCAATTGTAGCCTGAGCTCTCATTAAGATTTTACCTTTTCCAGTAGCATAAGCTTCCTTTATTTCATTTATATCATAGATTGCTCCTCCTGTTGGGAAATCTGGTCCTTTTATAAATTCCATCAAATCTTCGATTGTTGCATCTGGATGATCTATCAAATAAACCAGTCCATCAACTACTTCTCCTAAATTATGAGGGGGAATATTGGTTGCCATTCCAACAGCTATTCCCATTTGTCCATTAATTAAAAGATTTGGAATAGCAGAAGGAAGCACTTTTGGTTCTTTTCTTGTTCCGTCAAAATTATCCATAAAATCTACTGTATCTTTTTCAATATCAGAAAGTAATTGCTCTGCGATTTTAGTCATTCTTGCTTCCGTATATCTATAAGCTGCAGCACTATCTCCGTCTATAGAACCAAAATTTCCTTGACCATCGACTAAAGGATATCGCATCGAAAAATCCTGAGCTAATCTTACCAAAGCATCATAAACTGCCATGTCTCCGTGAGGATGATATTTTCCTAAAACATCTCCAATGATTGTTGCACATTTTCTAAATTTAGCATTATGAGTGAGTCCTAAATTATACATTGAATAAAGAATCCTTCTATGAACAGGTTTTAAGCCATCTCTAACATCTGGAAGAGCTCGAGAAATAATTACCGACATTGCATAATCAAGATAACTATCTTTCATTTCCTCTTCCAGAATCCGAGGCTTAACAAAACCAAGATTAAATTTTTCTTCTTTTTTTGCCATAATTTTAGATATCCAAATTTCTTACTGCTTTTGCATGAGTTTGGATGAATCTCTTTCTTGGTAAAACTTCATCTCCCATCAAAGTTGTAAATATCTCATCAGCTTTTGCAGCATCTTCTATTGTTACTTTTAAAAGAATTCTATTTTCAGGATTCATAGTGGTTTCCCAAAGCTGTTCTGGATTCATTTCTCCTAATCCCTTATAGCGTTGGATAGAAATTCCTTCTTTCTTTTTTATTTTTTTCAAAATTTCTAATTTTTCTTCTTCAGAATAAGCATAATATTTTTCTTTTCCTACTTGAATTTTATAAAGTGGTGGTTGGGCTATGTAAAGATAACCTGCTTCGATTATCTCGGGCATATGGCGGAAGAAAAAAGTTAAAAGTAGAGTCCTGATATGGGCTCCGTCAACATCAGCATCTGTCATTATAATAATTCGATGATATCTCACTTTTGAAAGATCAAAATTTTCTCCTATTCCAGTACCTAAAGCAACAATAAGTGCTTTTATTTCATTTGAGGAAAGCATCTTATCTAATCTTGCCTTTTCTACATTTAAAATTTTCCCTCTTAAAGGAAGGACAGCCTGGAAAGTCCTATCTCTTCCTTGTTTTGTAGAACCTCCAGCAGAATCTCCTTCCACTATATAAAGTTCACATTCAGCAGGATTTTTAGAAGAACAATCAGCAAGTTTCCCAGGAAGAGTCATTCCTTCAAGAGCGCTTTTCCGAAGTACTGTTTCTCGAGCTGCTTTTGCTGCTATTCTAGCTCGGGCAGCTAGAGCACATTTTTCAACAATCTTTCTTGCTTCTGTTGGATGTTCTTCTAGATATCTTGAAAATCCTTCCCCAAAAATTGTCTCCACAGCTGTTTTTACTTCGGGATTTCCTAATCTTGCTTTTGTCTGCCCTTCAAATTGAGGATTTGGAATTTTAACAGAAATTACTGCTGTTAAACCTTCTCTAACATCTTCTCCTGTAAAATTTTCCTCTGATTCCTTTAAAAATCCTCCTTTTCTAGCATAATCATTCAATACCCTAGTTAAAGCAGCTCTGAAACCAGTTAAATGCATTCCTCCATCTGTTGTATGGATATTATTAGCAAATGTTAAAATATTTTCTGTAAATCCATCTGTATACTGAAGAGCAACTTCTACCAAAATATGATCTTGGGTTTTCTCGATATAGCAAACAGGTGTAAGAGGCTCTTTGTTTTTATTAAGATGTCTGACATAGGAAGCTATTCCACCCTCGAAATAAAAACTTTTTGGAATCTCTATTTCGCCTCGAGCATCGATTAAAGTGATTTTCACTCCCTTTGTTAAATAAGCTTGTTCTCTTAAATGATCTTCTATAACCTCATAATTAAATTTTAGAGAACCAAAAATTTCCTCATCTGGATGGAATATTACTTTTGTTCCTGTTTCTTTTGTTTTTCCTATTTCTTTAACAGGAGTAGTAGGCTTTCCTCTTTTATATTCCTGGGCATAAATTTTTCCATCTCTTTTGACTTCCACTCTCATAAAATCGGATAAAGCGTTTACTACAGAGACTCCAACTCCATGAAGACCACCAGAAACTTTATAAACTTCTGAGCTAAATTTCCCTCCAGCATGTAAAGTTGTCATCACAGTTTCTAAAGCTGATTTTTTGGTAACTTTATGTTTCTCTACAGGAATTCCTCTACCGTTGTCCTCAACTTCAATCTTATTATCTGGAAGTAATTTTACAATAATGGTATTGGCATATCCTGCCATAGCTTCATCAATCGAATTATCAACCACTTCCCAAACAAGATGATGAAGTCCGCTTGAACCAGTGGAACCTATATACATTCCTGGTCTTTTTCTAACAGGCTCAAGGCCAGAAAGAACCTGAATTGCTGAAGCGTCATATCGATCTTTTTTTTGTTTAGCTTCTTTTCTCATAATACATAAAAATAAACCTCCCTGGTTATCCTGTTTTATTTTATCAAAACCTGGGTTCAAATGCAATAAAAAAATATCCTTTTAAAAGGATTTTCTTAGAATTATTTAAATTCGGAGGTTTCACCTCCGGGAATTTTTTATTCTATTTCAACAACAGTTCCTATCTCGGCCCAATTGAACACTTTTTCTGCTGCACCTATTCCTAATCTTACACATCCATGAGATACTCTTTTCCCTAAATGATCTCTTCCTTCATAAATTATCTTTCCATTTTTTAATTTCCAATAAGGAAGTTCATGAATCCCATAATTTCCATCAGGAGTAAAAGCCATCCAATAATTCATCCATAATTTATAAGGTTTTGAATAAGCTGTTTTAAATTTGTTTTCTATCTTAAAAATTCCTTTTGGAGTAGGCATTGACCATTTTCCTGTGGAAATTATAAATTCATAAACTAAATCTCCATCATCAAAGCATCTTAATTTTTGCTCAGCGATAGAAATTTTGATTTTTTTCCAAGAAGGTAAAGGAATATAATCGAGATCTTCTAAAGAAGTATCTGAATCGATTACTTTAATATCCCAAAATAATCTTTCATCTTGAGGAAGCCAAAACAAATGTTCGATTACCGGTCGGAAGTATTCGCGATAAATCCCTGGTTTGATATTTTTTGGTACTTTTATCTTAATAGAAAATTTTCCTATTTCTCCTGGCTTTATAATTTCTCTCTCAAGTTCTATCCTATTTCCTTTAAAAAATTTGCTTTCCCTGTCTTTTAATCTTGAGGTACCTAATCTAAAAGCATAAAATCCTGTTTTTGACCAATTGATATTCCCTGTGTTTTTAAGTTCAAACCATAAGAGTTTTTCATCTCCTGGATTTATAACTATATTTTCGCTCTTTCTTATAAATTGATAATCAAAAAAGGGTTCTTCTATTTCTTGGGAGAGAAAATTAGAAAAAGAACCCATAAATAAAGTCCAAATCAAAGAAAAAGGAAGAAAAAAATTTATCATTTGGAATTTGATTTTTGTTTTTGTTTTCATTTTTGAAATTACTTTATTATACCATAAATTAAGAAAAAAATCAATAAATTTTTGACATCGAGTCTTTTTTGATATATAATTTATTTTGAGATGGAAAATTTTGATCAAAAATTTTTAGAAGAACAGAAAAAGAAGCTTCTAGAAGAGAAAAAGCGGGTAGAAGAAGAATTGGCTGATGTTGCTGTAAAAAAAGATGGAAGATTCGAAGCAATTTATCCTGAATATGGTTCAGAAGATGATGAAAATATTCAAGAAATAGCAGATTATGAAAGAAATATTTCTATAGAGCTCTCTTTAAAAGATTTATTAGCTGAGATAGAAAAAGCTCTTTCTAAAATTGAAAAAGGCACCTATGGGGTTTGTGAAAAATGTGGGAAATTAATTGAAAAAGAAAGGCTCCAAGCAGTGCCTTATGCTTTATTCTGTTTAAATTGTCAAAAAAAAGAAGAAAAATAATCCGGGGTCGTCTAATGGTAGGACAGCGGCCTTTGGAGCCGTTAATCTAGGTTCGAATCCTAGCCCCGGAGTTTTTTTTACTAGGGTTTTTACGGAGGTGGGTTTTTACGGAGGTGAAACCTCCGAAAAATGGTGATAAAAAACCAATGAGGTTATTGGTGGAACTCAAACAAAATAAAACTAATCAATCAAGAAGTTGAGATTTATAAAAATGTCTATACCTTACGGTCAATTGATGATGAAAAATAAAAAATTACTTTATCTGACTTTAATGATATTGATTATCATAGGAATTGGTTTGTTTCTATATTTAAGGTCAACACGATTACCACCAATAGAAAAGAAAATTTCTGAAAAAGTAGATCTTTCTAATCCTGCGACAGTTTATTGTAAAAATTTAGGCTATCAAGTTAAAGGAAATCTCTGTATTTTTCCAGATGATACTACCTGTGACCAATGGAGTTTCTTTAGAGGTAAATGTGGACAAAAATTTACTTTTTGTGAACAACAAGGATTTAGAATAGAAAACAGAATTGATAACATGGGAAGTTGGACTGCAGAATATGCTGTTTGTATTTTTGATGATAACTCTGAATGTTTAGAACAAGATTATTTTGAAGGAAAATGCAATCCTTCCCAATGTAAGAAATGGAAAATGTCAGAAGGTGGATGTATAAGTAATAATAAATAATAATTATGAAAAAGCTTGGAATAATTGGAATTACAGGATTAGTTTTTATTTTATCCAAAGTTGTATTAAACAAACTCCATCAGAAACTCAAAAAATTGTCATGCAATTTTCTGTTAGACCATGTAAAACAGATATGTTTTCTTATAAACCATCAAATTTAGGTATTAAAAAAAGTAAAATGGATAAATAATACAACTTTAGAAGTTAAAGCTTATGTTAGTGTAAATTGTGCTGAAAAAATAGAAAGTGGTGACTATGAAATAACTGATGGCAAAATTATCCTGATATACAAATCACCAAGATGCAAGGGTATTTGTGCAGAGTGTTTATGCGCCCATGAGTTAGTTTATAAATTTTTTAATTTAAAAAGAAAAAATTATCAATTCGAGCTAAAACGAGTAGAATAACAGAAAAAGTTAACAAATTTTTCAAATTTTTTAGTTATTTTTCAAAATCACAGAAAAGAAGAAAATTAAAGTTGAGATCAAAATGATTAAAAGACCTGCAGGAATTTGGATTGAATAAGATAGTAAAATCCCAAAAAGACAACTTATAAATCCAAAAAAGCCAGAGAAAAATTGATATTGAAACAAATTTTTGGCCAAATTTCTTGCTGAAGAAGATGGAATAGCAACCAAAGCTGCTGTTAAAAGTCCTCCAACTAATTTTACTCCTAGTCCAACCATAATAGCTATAGTAAATAAATAAAGAAGATTGTATATTTTTAAATTAATTTGCTCTACCTTTGCTAAATCTTCTGAGATATTAATCAAAACTAATTTTGGAAAAATTTTTAAAATTAGAAAAAAGCTAATAAAAGCTAGAAAAATAGCAATCCATCCATCGATTTTTCCTATTTTAGAAATATCTCCAATCAAAGCAGTTTCTGCTTTCTCTAAAGGCAGAAACAAAAATGCCAAAGCAACACCAAAAGAAAATACAATTGCAACCAAAGCTTCAAGAGGAAGTTTAGTTCTCAGCTCAATGAGCCATATTAGAATTATTCCTAAAATAATAAAAATAAAAGCACCTAAGGAAACGTCAAAATTATAGAGTAAAGCTAAAGCTATTCCTGGTAGAGCCAAATGACCCAAAGGTCCAGCAACCAAGCTCATTCTTTTTGAAAACATTAAAGAGCCTAAATATCCAGTGACCAATCCAATAATTGTCCCAACAATTAAACAAAACATTTTTTAAGATTTATAGATATGTTTATGAAATTTAATCCTTCCTCCATAAAGCTTTGCTAAATTCTCTGGAGTTAAAACTTCTTTTAATTGGCCATGACAAATTATTTTTCTATTAAGACAAAGAACGTGAGTGGAAATTTTAAAAACTATACTTAATTCATGAGAAACTAAAAGGATTGTTAATCTCTTTTTTTTATTTAATTCTTCTAAAAGATTATAAATTGATTTTTGTCCAGCTAAATCAATTCCTGAAAAGGGCTCGTCAAACAAAAGAATATCTGGATCTTTAGAAAGGGCCCAACCAACTAAAATTCTTTGGAATTGTCCTGAAGACAAATAATCTATTCTTTGATTTAAAAGATTTTTTATTCCTAATAAATTTAAAATTTCTTTAGTTTTATCTTTGGATATATTTTTTAATTTAAAGAATTCTAAAACAGTCATCGGAATTAATTTAATAAAAGGTAATCTCTGAGGAACATAACCTATTCTTATTCCTTTTGCCCATTTTATTTCCCCTTCATAAGAAAAAATACCTAAAAGGGTTTTAAGAAGCACGGTTTTTCCTGCACCATTTGGCCCTAAAATAGTCCAGATTTCTCCTTTTCTAATATTAAAGGAAAGATTTTTAAGTATCTCTACTTTATCCAATTTGACTGTCAAATTTTTTACAGATAGAATATAGCTCATTTTCTTTATTATACAAAAAAATCTTTTTACTTGACAGGTTATTTATTTAAAGAATATAATTTATAGTAGCATATCAGTAATTTAAAAAGGAGGAAACATGGCCTACAGCGTTGTTAGCAAAAAAACTGGTAAAGAGTATTTTCTTCATTCAAAAGAAGTAACTTTAAAAGGAGGACGAAAACAAAGAATTTTTTGGTTTGCTACAGAAGACAAACTTAAACCTAAATACACCTTAGAAGAACTTCCAGAAGGTTATAAAGTTGTTGAAAACAAAAAAACCGGCCTCCCTATTTTGAAAAAGAAATAAAAAGGAGGAAAAATGCCTGTTTTAAAAATCATCGAATTAATAGGAAATTCCCCAGAAAGTCCTGAGGCAGCAGTCCAAGCAGCAGTAACTGAAGCCTCAAAAACTATCAGAAACATCAAAAGTGTTGATGTTTTAGGAATTAAAGGAGAAGTAAAAGAAGGGAAAATAGTTAACTGGCGAGCTAATGTTAAAATAGCTTTTATTATAGAGCGCGAATAAAATGCGTTATTTTATATTTTTATTCTCTATATTTCTTCTTTTAACTGTTTTTGGAGGTTGTCTTCCTAAAGGCGAGAAAAAAGCAGAAAGAGGTTTAAAAATGTCAGAAAAAAAAGTTTTAATGATAATAGCTTCTTCTAATTTCAGGGATGAAGAATATCAAAAACCAAGAGAAATTTTAGAAAAAGCTGGTATTAAAATTACAGTTGCTTCATCGAAACTAGAAGAAACAACAGGAATGTTGGGAATGAAGGTAAAACCAGATATTTTAATTTCTGAGGTTAATGTAAGCGATTTTGATGGAATTGTATTTGTAGGAGGTTCAGGGGCAATTGAATATATTGAAAATGAAATAGCTCATAAAATAGCAAAAGAAGCCTTTGAGCAAAATAAAATAATAGGGGCAATTTGTATTGCTCCTGTTATTTTGGCAAAGGCAGGAATTTTGCAAGGAAAAAAAGCAACATGCTGGGCCTCGGAAGGAGAAAAACTGGTTCAGGAAGGAGCAATCTATCAAAAAGCTAATGTAATTCAAGATGGAAATATTATTACTGCTTCCGGACCCTTCGCAGCAGAAGAATTTGGCCAAACTTTGTTAAAAGCTTTGGAATAAAAATGAAAAGAGCTTTATTTATAGGAAGATTCCAACCAATTCATAAAGGACATCTAAAAGTTATAAAAGATCAGATTTTAAAAAGATACACTCAAGTTATTATTGCTATAGGAAGCACCCAAGAAGATTATACATTTAAAAATCCATTCACTGCTGAGGAACGATTTACTATGATAAAAGCTGCTCTGGAAGAAATTGGTCTCTCTTCCGAAAAATATTTTATTGTCCATGTCCCTGATATTCCTACAAATTCCTTATGGCCCCAATGGGTAAAATCATTAAGTCCTTCTTTTGATGTGGTTTTTACCGGAAGTCCCTTTATAAAAATTTTATTTGAATTAGAAGGAATAAAAGTAATCAAACATAAATTAATAGATAGAAAAAATCTTTCAGGAACCGAGATTAGAGAAAGAATGTTAAATAACAAAAACTGGAAAGAATTAGTAGCTAAAAGTACTGCTAAATTAATCGAAAAATTCGACGGCGTAAACAGAATAAAACAAATCGTAGCTACTGATAATCCATATAAAAACTGATTTTAAAGAACTTTCTTTTTATTTTTAAGATAAAGAATTAATTCCATGTGAGGTGTAAAGGGAAACATATCAAAGAAAATTAACCTCTTAATAAAGAAAGAACTTAAATAAGAAAGTTCTTTTTTTGTTCTTTGAGGATTGCAAGAGATATATAAAATTCCAAAAGGATTCAATTTTTCTATTTTCTCTAAAACTTTGGGATGCATTCCTGCTCTAGGGGGATCAGTGATTATAAATAATTTTTTACCTGAAAGTAATTTCAAATTTAGATCTCGAGCATCAACTTCTAATATCTTTCCATTTTTTATTTTGTTAACTTTTAAATTGAGTTCTGCTGCCTTTATAGAATTTTTATCATTTTCAACAAAAATCACTTCCTTTACTAAATCGGCATTGTTAATTCCAAAAGTTCCGACACCAGCATAAAGATCCAAAAGAGTACTCTCTTTATCTAAAATTTTTGAAAGTAATTTTCGAGAATAAAAATGAATTTTATTTGCTATTTTAGAATTTATCTGGAAAAATCCTTGGAAATGAAAAAAGAATTTTTTTCTTAAAATAAATTCTTTTAAAAATTCTGTTCCTTTGATCAACTTAAACTCTGATGAAATACTTAGATCTGTCTGAGGAGGTACAAAACTTGCTGCAATTATATCTGCTGAAGTTCTTTTAGAAAATTCTTTTATTTTTTGAATCGAATCCTTTAGATTTGAAGATTCCTTATTTAAAACAAAAGAAATTGAAGAAGTCTTATCAGGAGCTCTTATAACAGCGTAACGAAAAGTTCCTTTTTGAGTTTTTAGATTAAAATAATCTATCCCTTTAAAATATGCTCTAAGCTCTTTTAAAAGTTGATTTATTTTTTTATTTGCTAAAAGACACCTTTTGATATCCACTACTTTATACCATTTACCTTTTTCTCTTAATCCAAGTCCATTTTCATGAAAAACAAAATCCATTCGGTTTCGATAAAAAAGAGGGGGACCTGGAACCGATTTTATTTTAAGATTAAAAAGTTTTTCTAAAAAACTTATTTTTTGTCTTAATTGATCTTTATAAGAAAGATCTAAAAAACTACATCCTCCGCATTTTTTAAAATAAGGACATTTTATCTTTCTCATTTTAAATCTCTAAAAAAATAAAAAACTCTATTTGTTTTCCTCTCTTACCTTTAATCTCAGAGCGAATCACTCCTTTGATTTTAAATTTGTGATTTCGACACCATTTTATTATTTCTTTTACTATTTCGATTGATTTTAGAGGATCTAATTTCTTAATGGAGGAAACTTCAAATGGAGGTTTAATTAAAGCAAGAATTATTCCTTTTCGTTTCAACCATTTTTTAACCACAGGTAAAATTTCTTTTAAAGATGTAAAGGTAACATCAATTAAACAAAAATCTATTTTTTCTTTTAATTTTAATTTTCTAGCATCTGTAAAAGGTAAATAAAAAATCCTTTTATCTTTTTTTAAATTTGAATCTAAAGGATCTCCTAAATCAATTGCATAAACTTTTTTAGCACCTCTTTTTAAAACAAAATCAGTAAAACCTCCTTTTGAGCAACCAACATCTGCTCCAATTTTGTTCTTAAAATTTATTTTAAATATCTCAACTGGCTTTTTTAATTTATATCCTCCCCTTCCCACATATTCAAATTCTTTTAAAATCCTAACCTTAGAATCTGGAAAAACCTTCTTTGATGATTTGGTTATTATTTTTCCATCTACCTCTACAAATCCATTTTTTATAAGAAATTGAGCTTTCTCCCTTGAAGCAACAAATTTATTCTTCACTAAAAACACATCTAATCTCATAATTTTAATCTAAATCTTTTTATAAATTCTTTAAAACCTAATTTTTTCCAGAATTTTATCCCTAATTCATTTTTGGTATGCACAGAAAGTTCTAAATGAGAAATTTTTCTGGTTTTAAACCAGGAAATTAATTTTTGGACCAACTTTTCACCTAATTTCTGATCTCTGAAAGATTCCTCAACAAAAATATCAGAAATTACTCCAAATTTTGAAAGAGAAGTTAAACTCTTCCCTTTTACAATCTTTCCAATAATATAACCAATGATTTTTCCTTCAATTTCGGCAACAAATACTTTAAAGTTTCTTTTCCTCCATTCTCTTTTTAAATAATTTTTGAATTTCTGTCTAATTTTGCTTCCTTTCTGATAATATTTGTCTAATTTCCTATGATAATCTTGCAATTTTTCTTTTAAGCTACAAATTGCATCGATATCATCTTTTTTTATTTTTCTTATTTTTATCTTCATCAGCTTTATCAATTACAATTGCCAATTGCCTGAACATTTTATCAAAAATTCTTAAAGCTAGAAAAAGCGTAAAGCGTAAAGCGTAAAGCGTAAAAATAA
>CAZICA010000009.1:23206-29845 GCA_964537705.1 uncultured Candidatus Saccharibacteria bacterium | reverse complement strand
TTTGTGCTTTTTATTTTACTTTTATTGGCTGTCCTAATTGTGCTCATACTGATCCGATTGTTTTAACCGAATGGCCCCAAAAATATCCCAATTTAGTAATTATTGAATATGGATGGTATGCAGGTGATTGGAAAGATCCAAACTCCCAGTTTTTTGGCAAATATACTAAAGCTTACAAAACCCAAGGAGCTGTCCCTCAATTGGTTTTTAGTAGAAACAATATTAAATTGGGAAGAATTGATGTTCCAACCGGAGAAAAAGATATAAAAAGTAAAAAGTTTAACTTTTGTCCTCTAATTGATAAATCAGTTTCTTTTGAAAATCTTGATTTAACCGAACTTCCAGCTTTTCCAAAAATCTGGGTAAATCAAAGAGTTTTGATTAAATTAAGCGAAAATGAATGGCTTTTTCAATGGAACGGAGAAGATCCCCCAAAAACAATTGGCAGAGAAATATTTACTCAAAAAGAATTAAAAGAACTCCTTTTTACTAAAAATCTTTTTGAGAAATTAGTAAATAAAGTATTTGATATTGTTGAGCCTCAAAGGGTTGAGTTTTCTGGAATGGCTTTTTCACAGAGTTCTGGGTTTGTTCCTTATGCTGAATTTGACCATGCTATAAAGATAACTCTTTCTAAAAATGAAGCTTTAAGCGAAGAAACTCAACCAGCTGTTTCTGAAGAGAAAATAAAACCAGAAAGCAAAGCTACTTCAGTGCAAGAAAGTGTTCAAAAATCCGAAGAAGAAACGATTGAATTTCCAATTGTCGGAAAAATAGAAACTAAAAAATTTTCTTTGCCAATTTTAACTTTTTTGATTGCCCTAGCAGATGGTTTCAATCCCTGCGCCTTTTTTGTTTTAACCTTTCTTTTGGCTGCTTTAATTGGTTTGGCTGGAGCAAGAAGAAAAATTCTTTTAACAGGCAGTATTTTTGTATTTTTCTCAGCTCTTTTTTACTTTTTGTTTATGTCAGTTTTACTTAATGTATTTCAGTTAGGTGGGAAAATTAGCATTTTAACTATTATTGCCGGTTTAATTGCTGTTTTTGCCGGTATTATTAATATAAAAGATTATTTCCTTTTCCAAAAAGGAATTTCTTTAACTTTACCAAAAAGTCATAAAGAGAAATTTATTCAAAGAGTAAAAAGTTTAAGTTTGGCAAAATCTACTTTGGCTTTAATTTTTGGCACTACAATTATCGCTGCCACTGTAAACATCTATGAACTTTTATGTACTTTTGGTTTTCCAATGGTTTATACTCGAATCTTAACTTTAAAAAATTTACCTTCCTTTAAATATTATCTTTATTTAATTTTTTATAATTTAGTTTATGTTATTCCTTTGGTTGCAATAGTTTTAATTTTTGCTTTTACTTTGGGGAAGAAAACTTTTAGTCAGCTCTGGGTAAGAAGGTTAAAGTTAATTTCAGGTTTTATGATTTCATTTTTAGGTTTGATTTTGATACTAAAACCAAAACTATTAGAAAGTGCTTTAACTGCTTTTGCTGTTTTACTTTTAGCCATAATAATTTCAGTAATTGTTATTTTAATTGATTTTGCTTATAATAAAAAGAAGGATTATTTACAGTAAAAAGGAAGGAGGTCAGATTGGTTGATAATCCTGACAATCCTGATAAAGCACCTTCTTAAGTTCTTAAGAACATCAGAATGATTATATGAAAATAATTAATATGTAATCATATGAAATTATCGCTCAATAAAAAGTATAACTATCGCCAGTTGGAAAGAATTGTTAGAGGTTTCTCAAATCATAGAAGGATTGAGATATTAAGACTTTTGGAAAAATATCCTGAGCTTTCAGTGGTAGAAATCTCTGAAAAACTTAATGTTAATTTTAAAACTGTTGCTGACCACATTCGGCGATTGACTATCGCTGGTTTGGTAATGAAAAGATCTTCTGGGTCAAGCGTCCGTCATCGTCTCACAAAAAGAGGAGAAGTAGTTCTCAAGTTCTTGAGAACATTAGAATAAGGGCATTTATTTAATATCCTTTTCCATTCCTTCTTTTTCTATAAAAATAACCCAAAAAACAATCCAAAATGAAAATTACCATTATCTACGACAATACTGCTTTTAGAAAAGATCTTCAGTCAGATTGGGTTTTTCTTGTTTGATTGAAGAAAAAGATACTCGAAAGGGAGTTGGAAGAGCAAATAGTTTTACACGAATATAACCACTTGGGAAGCAAAATATTTTTACAAAGAATGAAACCTGAGGATTTCTCGAAATTAATTTGGCAAGAGCAATTGGATTTATTGAATTATTGGATTATTGATAAATTTTAGAGAACTTGATGTTTTAAATTCGGCTCTAATCATAAAGAAAAATGTCTGAATAATTATTGGAGAAGATTTTTTAAATGATAAACTCTTTAGGAAGAATTTTAATTTTCATTGGTATTTTGTTTGTTATTTTAGGTCTAATTTTTTCTTTTTCTCATAAAATTCCTTATTTGGGAAAATTACCTGGCGATATTTATATTAAAAGAGAAAACTTTACTTTTTATTTTCCTTTATCCACATGTATTTTAATTAGCGTTATTCTTTCTTTAATTTTTTATTTTATTTCTAAATTTTTAAAATGATTAAAAATATCTTTGTTACTGGAAAACCTGGCTGTGGAAAAACCACTTTAATAAAAGAGATTTCAAAAAAATTAAATTCAAAAATTTTTGGTTTTTATACTGAGGAGATAAGAGAAAAAGAAAAAAGAGTTGGCTTTAAGATAAAAACTTTAGATAAAAAAGAAGGGATTTTGGCTCATATTAAAATTAAAAGTAAATATCAGGTGGGAAAATACCGAGTTAATTTAAAAGACCTTGAAGAAATCGGAGTCAAAGCCTTAGAGAAGGCGATAAAAGAGAAAAAAATTGTTTTAATTGATGAAATTGGCAAAATGGAACTTTTTTCTGAAAAATTTAAAAAAGCAGTTTTAAAAGCTTTAAATTCAGAAAACAAGGTTTTAGGCACAATAATGCTTAAAAGAAATCCATTTTGCGATAAAATAAAAGAAAGAAAAGATACTAAAATTTTTTATCTAAAAAAAGAAAACTTCAAAAAAATTAAAAAAGAAATCGAAAATTTTTTAAAAATAAAACAATCATTTAGTCATGAATCTTAAAAGTTTACTAAAAAAATATAGCACTCTTTATTCCAAGGAATTAGGAATAAACTTAGAAACAAAAGATAAAGACGAAATCTTTAAATGGTTTTTGGCTTCTCTTTTGTTTGGAGCGCGAATTTCAGAAACCATTGCCAAAAGAACCTACAAGACTTTTGAAAAATACAATTTACTTACCCCAGGAAAAATTCTGAAAGCAGGTTGGGACTTTTTGGTAAATCCTATAATGAGAGAAGGAGGGTATGTAAGATATGATGGAAAAACTTCTAATGAGATTTTAAGAGTTTGCAAACAACTTCTTGAAAGATATAAGAGAGCTGCGGGGGATTTGGAAAAAGGCAGATCCTGAAGTACAAAAATTTGTAAAACTATCTGCTAGAAAGTTAAAATTTCCTACTACTTTAAAAGGGCTTAAGAGATATTGGGAGGAGCATAAAATAAAAGTTATGACTTTCCTCATTTTGAGGTTGCCCTTTTAAGATTTGCTAAAGAAAAAAAGATTGACTAGTTTCCTTTGAATTAGAAGTTTATTGATAAGACCTCTGTTAATTGGCGCAACCAGGTAAAAATCTATAGTCAAAAATTTGTTTTTAAAGAAGAGATATAAAATTTTAGGAGTTAAAATTGGGAAGATAAGGCAAATTCTTAAGTTCTTGAGAACATTAGAATAGCGTAGTCGTTTAATAAGGGTAGAACTTAAAGGGAAGTTTCAAATATCAGAAATATGAATTTTAAAATTTTAATTTTGATTTCGGTTCTAATAGGGGAGGAATTTTCGTAAGTTAAGTATAAAATAATTCAAAAGAAGCTAAAATGAAAGGAGTATACTGCTTATTTATTGAAGTTTTAAAACCAATAAAGATATCGGTCGGAAAATTAGGGAGGATAAAATTTGAAAAAGGAAATTATGTTTATATTGGTTCGGCTCAAAATAATTTAGAAAAAAGAATTGAGAGACACCTTAGGAAAAATAAAAAGAAATTTTGGCATATTGATTACTTATTAGATAATAGAAATGTTAAAATTAAAGAAGTATCTTATAAATTAACAGAAAGTAAAGAGGAGGAATGCAAAATAGCCCGATTAATATCTCAATATGCTAAATCGATTAAAAATTTTGGATCTTCTGATTGTAAATGTAAAAGTCATTTGTACCAAATTTAACAAAGTCAATTTTTCTTAAAAACTTTTGTTTCTTTGAAATTTCCAGATTAGAAATTTAAAAGGGAAAAATGACAGTAATTTTTGGTTTTTTGTTTTTTATTTCTTTTATTTTCCTAGTGGTTGGGCTTATAAATCCGAAAGGAATAAAATTTTTGATTCGAAAAGAGTTAAAAAGAGCTCAAATAGCTTGGATTGGAATAGGTTTAACGATTTTCTTTTTATTCGGGGGTGCGATTGTTACTCCTTCTAAAGAGATAGAAAATCGTAAACAAGAGGTAGTTAAAAAGGAGGAAAAAGATTCTGTTCGGGCATCATCTCAGATTCAGAAAAGCTCGGTTTTTTCTTTACCAGTTCCAGAATCGGAGAGTAAAGAAGAAGAAAGAGAAGAAAATAATTTTGGTTCTAATCAAAATTCAAATCAACCTGAATCAGATCAAGAAATTTTCAAAGTAAGTTATGTGATTGATGGAGACACAATAAAACTAGAAAATGGAGAAAAAGTGAGGTTAATTGGTATTAATGCTCCCGAAAGTGGTCAACCTTATTTTAATAAAGCAAGGGAAAAATTAACTAAGTTAGTGTTAGGAAAAAGGGTGCGATTAGAAAAAGATGTAGAGGACAGAGACAGATATGGAAGACTTTTACGTTATGTCTTTGTTGATAATTTATTCATAAATTTAGAAATGGTAAGATCAGGATTTGCAAATTCATGGACATGTTCACCTAATGTGAAATATCAAAATGAAATTTCAGCAGCAGAAAGAGAAGCTAGAGAAAAACAAATAGGGTTATGGCAACCCTCAGAAGAAGAAAATTCTTCAAGTATAATTTTACTAAATTTCCATCCTAATGCTGAAGGAGATGATAATTATAATCTAAATGATGAGTATTTTGTTTTAAAAAATAATAGTTCAAATTCTATAGATATGACTGGATGGATTGTTCTTGATTCTGCTAATCATGAATTTATTTTCCCAAATTTTGTTTTAGAAAGCGGAAAAACTGTTACAATTTATTCTGGAAGTGGAATAAATTCCTCAGATCAACTTTTTTGGAATAGTGAAGGTGCTATTTGGAATAATGACGGCGATACCCTTTATTTAAAAGACAAAAACGGAAATTTAGTTTTAGAATATAGTTATTAAAATACTCTTTCCTCGATCTTTACCTTAAGTTTCTTTTCTCTGTTATTTCTTAAAATTAAGATCGAAACCACTTCTCCTATTTTACAATTTAAAAGCAAGGGAATAAGACCTGTCTTTTCTGTTATTTTCTGACCATCAAACTCCAAGATAATATCTTTTTCTCTAAGGCCAGCTTTTGCTGCAGGACTATTTGGAATTACAGCTTTCTCTCCAGTTATTTCTGGAATTACAAGAGCTCCATAATCTACTGGCAATCTAAATTTTTCTTTTAATTCTTTATTAATTAAAATATATCTTATTCCTAAAAATGGCTGAATAATTCTGCCATATTTTTTTAAATCTTCTAGATCCTTTTTTGCTCTATTTATTGGGATTGCAAATCCAACATTTTGAGCTCCTAAGATCATTGCCGCATTTATTCCAATTGCCTTTCCAAATATATCAACCAAGGGTCCTCCTGAATTTCCAGGATTAAAAGCAGCATCTGTTTGGATAAGTCCTCTTAATTGTTCTGCTTGACCAGAGAAATCAACGGCTTTGATAAACCTGCTTAAGCCAGAGATAATTCCAGAAGAAACTGTGTTTTGGAAAGTGCCCAAAATATTTCCAATAGCAATAACAGTTTGACCTAATTCTAAATCTTCTGAGTTTCCCAATTCAATAATAGGAAGATTTTTTTCTTTAATTTTTAAAATAGCTATATCATTGATCCTATCTGTTGCTAAAATTTCGGCTTCATAAATTTCATCATTTATGGTTGTTATTTTATAATTTATTTTTTCATTTAAGACAACATGTCTGTTTGTTAAAATAAGGCCATCTTTTGAAACAAAAAAACCACTCCCACCTAAAGGAAATTTTTGTTTCTTATCTAATTTTTCTAAGGAAGAATTTAAAGGAAGAATAGCTACAACAGCTGGACCGGTGTTTTTAATTACTTCAATAATTGGAGATTTTTCTTTTGCCATTTGCTCTATTATAACAAAATAAAAAACCCCTGCAAAGAGGGGGTTAAAAAAATGGGGGAGAAGGTATTTCTTCTTTATAAATTGTTATCGGAAGTAAAGGAGGTTTTTTGAGACTTCTTTCTAGATTTAGTGGTTCTATTTTAACCCATATTTTTCCTTTTGAAAGCGGAGCCAACCGTTTAAAAGCCCCTTCGGAAAGATCGATAATCCGATCAGGCCACCA
>CAZICA010000009.1:0-23106 GCA_964537705.1 uncultured Candidatus Saccharibacteria bacterium | reverse complement strand
TTCAATTCCGCATCACCTCCTTTAATTTTTTAAGGTAATACCTAAGTATAACAAAAATTCCTGTTGAAGTCAATAATAATTTATGATATCTTAAAGAAAAAGGGGTAAACTATGAAAAAGTCCCAACCACAAATTAAAGCAGTTATTTGTCCAGAATGTAATTCCACCCAGACTTTTGAATTGCCAGAGGTTGGAAAAACTATCAAAGTGATTTGTCATCATTGTGGAACTCTGATCGTTACAATTAAAAGATTAGGGGAAAAGAAATTAGAAACCGAACCAGAAGATATTGAGATAATTTCTTTATGAAAATGAGAAAAGAAAAAAGAATAATTTCTTCTATATGTTGTTATTGTGGATGTGCCTGCCGGCTTAATTTTGTTGTTGAGGGAAATAAAATAGTTGAAGTTTTACCTGACAAAACTGATTTAGTTTCCCAAGGAAAACCTTGCATTAAAGGACTTACTTTAAACGAACCTATCCTTAAAAACAGAATTAGATTTCCTTTGATTAAAAATAAAAGAGTTAGTTGGGAAAAAGCCTATGAGTATATCTATAAAAAATTAAAAAAGATTAAACCTAAAGAAATAGGTTTTATAGGCTCTGGAGAATATTCAAACGAAGATAATTTTTTGCTTTCAAAATTTGCTAGAATTGTATTTAAAACATCGAATATAGATAGTTGTGCTAGATTATGTCATGCAGCAACAGCAATTGCTTTTCAAAATCAATTAGGTCTTGCTGCCATGCCAGGTTATCTAAATGATCTTTTAGATGCTGATTTAATTTTCACAATTGGAACTAACCCTGCTTCTAATTATCCCGTTGCTTTTAACAGAATTTTAGAAGCAAAGAAAAAAGGAGCAAAATTAATTTCCATTCATTTCGAGCCCAGTTTAACTTCAAAACTTGCCGATCTATCTTTAAATATTCCTCTTTACGGTATTTCGGCCATTGTTTCAGGTCTCATTCACTTGCTTATAAAAAATAAAGATTATGAAAAAAAGATAGAGAAAATTGAAGGGTTTAAAGATTTAAAAGAAAGTGTTCAAATTTTTACTCCTGAATTTGTAACCGCTTTTTGCCGAATCCATCCTGAGGAATTAGATCAAATTTATAAGTTAATTAAAAAAGCAAAAAATATGGTAGTAATGCATGGAATGGGGGTAACTCAGCATGCCGATGGACTAGAAAATGTAAAAAATATTTTAAATCTAGCTCTTTTAAAAGAGGCAAAAATAGTTCCAATGAGAGGGAAGGTTAATATCCAAGGAGCAGGAGATCTTGGAGTTTGTCCTGATTTTCTTCCTTTTGGAGGAAGTAAAAGTTTGATTAAAAAGAACTGGGGAATTGAGCTTGAAAAACCTGGAAGAAAAATGACTGAATTCATTTTTGATAAAAATTTAAAAGCTCTTTTTGTTCTTGGAGGAAATCCTGCTCAAAGCTTTCCAGCTCTTGAGGAGGTTCATCAAAATTTGAAAAGAATTTTCCTAGTTTATATTCACCATCATTTTTCTGAAACTTCTAAATTTGCTGATGTTATTCTTCCATCAACTATTTTATTTGAATCTGAAGGAACTATTACCTCGGCCGAGAGAAGAATTAGATGGGTTCGCCCTGTGAGAAAAATTTCAAAGAATATAAAATATGCATGGAAAATTTTTTCAGATTTAGGAGTTCGTTTTGGTTATAAAAATCAATTTTCCTATAGCAATCCAAAGGAAATTTTTGAAGAAATTACCAGAAGCATTCCAGCTTATACTAATCTTTCTTGGAATCAGATAAAAGTTAATCAAAATATATTTGCTGAAAAAGAGATAAAATTTAAAAAATTTGTCAGGGTTAGAGACTCTATTCCTTATTCTGTTCCTCCTAAACGTTATCCATTTGTTTTAACCACTACTAGATCCCGTTATCATTTCTGCACTGGGGAACTAACAAGGGCCACAACTAAATTAAAAGAATTAGAACCAAAGGCTTTCTGTTATCTAAATCCAATCGATGGTGCTAAATTGAAAGTAAAAAATGGCGACAAGATAAAAGTGATTTCAAAAATAAGTTCTGTTATCGCTGAAGTGAAATTGAAAGAAGATGTTAAAATTGGGACATGTATTATTCCTTTTCATTTTGAAAATATTTTAGTCAATAAATTAGTTCCCAGAAAAAAAATGATTGATCCTATTTCTGGAACCCCTAATCTTAAAGCTATTTTTGTTAGACTAGAACCAATAAAATAGGGCTTATTTTAGCAAAATATTGACAAATTCATTTAATCAATTTATAATAGAAAAGGAGCCTAAGTAGATCGGGTGGTCGCTCCGGCAAAGCCGGAGAGGAAAGTCCGGGCACCCCCTGTCAGAATTAAGACAGGGAAGTGAGTGGTGGGTAACACCCACCGGGGGCGACCCCAGGGAAAGTGCCACAGAAACCAAACCGCCAACGGTCCTTTCCACTTGGAAAGGATGCGGGCAAGGGTGAAAAGGTGCGGTAAGAGCGCACCAGTACCTCTGGTGACAGAGGTAGCTGGGCAAACCCCACTCGGTGCAACCCCATTTTATCGGGGGCTTGAGCCCCGCAGTAATGCGAGGGCCTAGATAGATGACCACCGTCCCGAAATTTTCGGGATACAGAACCCGGCTTATAGATCTACTTAGGCTCCATTTTTATCAAAATGAAAAAGGCAGAATTATTATTTGGATTTTTATTAATTCCTTTAGATGCAGCAATGATTTTACTTGCGGTAATTGCTGCTTATTTTTTAAGAATTAAACTTGGTCCTGAGATAATTTATCTTCCTCCACTTCCAATCTATTTGAAACTTACTATTTTTTCTTTACCTCTATGGTTTTTGATTTTTGCTCTTGCAGGACTTTATAATTTAAAAACAACAAAAAAAGGATACAAAGAGTTTTATAGAATTTTCATTGCTTGTCCTACAGCAGTTATGCTTATTACCACTGCTGCTTTTCTTTTTAAAACACCTTTATTTTCTCGCTTAATAATTGTCTATTTATTAGCTTTTTCTATAATTTTTGTATCTTTTGGAAGATTTTTAAAAAGAGCGGTCCAAAGATTTTTGTTTAAATATGGAATTGGCATTAAAAAAATTTTAATAATCGCTGATCCATTAGCTCCCTTAATTAATAATTTAATCTCTCAATTTAAAAAACCTTTTTCTGGTTTTAAAATCTTAGGAATTATTTCTACCACCCATATGATAAATTCTCAAAAAGATATAAAAGTGGTAGGGAAATTGGAAGATCTAAAAAAATTGGTAGAAATTTATAAGCCAGATGAGATCTGGCTAGCAGAAGATTTTTCCTCAGAAAATATGCTTAAATTAATCGATTTTATAGAAGATAAAAGAGTTGGGTTTAGATTTGTACCTTCTCTTTTAGCTGTTAAAACAAGAAACACAGATATTGATACCTTTGGTCAAATTCCTTTAATCGAGGTAAAAAGAACTCCACTTGATGGATGGGGAAGAATTGTTAAAAGAGGAATAGATATAGTAGGAGCTTTAATTGGGCTTATTTTGACCTCTCCTTTATTTTTAATTATTCCAATTTTAATTAAATTAGATTCAGAGGGACCAGTATTTTTTAGACAAGAAAGGGTGGGAAGAGATAGAAATTTTATTTTACTTAAGTTTCGAACTATGGTAAAAGATGCGGAAAAACTTCATAAAGAATATATGAAAAAATATGGTGTAATGTTCAAATTAAAAGATGATCCAAGAGTAACAAGAATTGGGAGATTTTTAAGAAAAACATCTTTAGATGAACTTCCTCAGCTAATTAATGTTTTAAAAGGAGAAATGAGTTTAGTAGGGCCTCGACCTCCAATGCCTGAAGAAGTGGAGCATTATTCAAGAGATCAAAGAAAGAGATTAGGAATCAAACCTGGGATTACAGGATTGTGGCAAGTTTCAGGAAGATCTGATATTCCTTTTGATCAATGGGTGAAATTAGATGTATATTATATTGAAAATTGGTCCTTATGGCTTGATTTTCAAATTTTGCTTAAAACTATCTGGGTAATTTTAACAAGAAAAGGAGCATACTAAAGTGTAAAGCGTAAAGTGAAAAGTGAAAAGTGAAAAGTGAAAAACAATTAAAGCGAAAAGCGTAAACCGAAAAGCGAAAAACAAAAAGCCATTAGAAGTGAAAAGTGAAAAACTAGTAAAAGCAAAAAAATAAAACGTAAAGCGTAAAAACTCCAATTGGCCTCAGTTGGAAAAGAGAGAGGTATTTTAGTATAATAGGATTAGGATAAAGCGAAAAATAAAAACTAAAAACGAAAAGCGAAAAACTGCTTTTTTCTTTCTTTGATGATTGATTGAAGGAGGATTATGAAACTTGCTTTAGTTTGTGATTGGCTTACAAATTTTGCTGGGGCAGAAAGATGTATTTTGGCTTTGCATGAAATTTGGCCAGATGCTCCTATTTATACTGCGATCTATAATCCTTCTAGAATGCCCCAGTTTAAAAATGCAAAAATAATCCCTTCCTTTATTCAAAGGTTGCCTTTTTCTAAAATAAAATGGCAACCTTATTTATTTTTAATGCCAATTGCTTTTGAATCATTTGATCTTTCAGAATATGATATAGTAATTTCCACATCCCATTCTTGTTCTAAGGGAATTATTACAAGGCCAAGAACTATTCATATTTGTTATTGTTTTTCTCCAATGAGATATGCCTGGGATTATAGTCAAAGATATATTGCCGAGTCAAATTTTCCTAAACCTTTAAAAATTTTTATTCCATTTTTAATGAATTATATTCGAGTTTGGGATAAGGCAGCGGCTGATAGAGTAGATAAGTTTATAGCTATCTCTTCCTACATTAAAAAGAGAATAAAAAAATATTATGGAAGAGATTCTGAAGTTATTTACCCCCCGGTTAATTGTGATTTTTATCAAATAAAGAATGAACAAGAAAATTATTTTTTGATAGTTTCTAGATTGGTTCCTTACAAAAGAGTTGATATTGCGATAAAAGCTTTTCTGGATCTAAAGTTTCCCTTAAAGATAATAGGAGAAGGTCCTGATAAAAAGAGATTGCTTAAATTAGCAGGAAGTTCTTCTAATATTGAATTTCTAGGTTGGCTTCCCGATGAAAAAGTAAGAGAATATTATCAAAAATGTCTTGCTTTCATCTTTCCTCAAGAGGAAGATTTTGGAATTACTCCTTTGGAAGCCCAAGCTTGTGGAAGGCCTGTGATAGCTTATAAAGCTGGAGGCGCTCTTGAGACAATTTTAGAAGGAAAAACAGGAATATTTTTTGAAGAACAAACCCCTCAAGCTTTAAAAGAAGCAATAAAAAAATTTGATCCAAATTCTTTTGATCCTTTGGTTATAAGAAACCATGCTTTAAAATTTGATGTTAAAATATTTAAAGAAAAATTTAGAAATTTAATTGAGGATATAAGGAGGGACTATGGAATTTAAAGATTATTTAGCAATCTTAAAAAGACATTTAATTTTAATTTTTCTCCTTTTGGTTTTTAGTATCTCAAGTTGCTATTTTTTTTCTTTGAAATTACCAAAAAGTTATCAAGCATCTCTATCTCTATTGGTAAAAAGTAAAAAAATCGAAGAGGGAGAGAAAGAATATTATGCTATTCAATCAGCAGAACTTTTTACTGATACTGTAAAAGGCTGGTTTAAAATTCCTTCGGTAGTAGCTCAAATTTATGAAAAGGCAAATATAAATTTAAAAATTTCTGATCTTAGAACCCTTTCAAAAAAATTAATTGCCAGAAAGATTTCCTCTCAAACACTGGAAGTAAAATTAAAAGAAAAAGATAAAAATAGGCTAGAGAATTTAGCAAAAGCGATAATCGAAGTTGTGAAAAAAAAGACAGCCGAATCTGGGGCTAATTTTGAAATATTAAGTTATGGTCCGATTATTTTAGAAAAGAGATCAAATATTTGGTTGAATTTAGCTCTTTCAGCTATTTTAGCTTTATTTTTATCTGTTTTACTTGCATTTTTAATAGAATACTTTTCTCCAACTGTTAATTTTAAAAAACAAGTTAAAGAAATATTTAAAAAAGATGGAGTTTCTTTTTATCCTAAAGATATTAGAAAGATGGTAATAAAAGATTCTGAAGTTGCAGAAAGATTTCGATTTTTACGTTCAAACCTTTTACCACTCAATAAAAAAGAAAAAATGATTTTAATAGTTACTTGCGTTTCTAAAATAAAGGAAGCGCCTTTTATAGCATCGAATTTAGCTTTAAGTATCGGAGGAGCAGGAAAGAAGACAATTTTAATAGACGCAGATTTTAAAAATCCATTAATTCATGAAATTTTCGGTCTTAAAAATCAAAAAGGATTTTCGGAGCTTTTATTTGATCAAGAAAATATAAATTCTTATTTGCAAAAAACCCCAGAGGAGAATCTTAAAATTATTTCCTCAGGAATAAAATTGCTTTATGCTTCAGATACAATAGCTAGAGCAGATTTAGAGAAACTTAAAAAAGTTCTTTTTAAAGAAGCAGATATTATTGTATTTCACACTCCTCCTGTGAATTTATCCTCGGACACATTTCCTTTATTTAGTTTAGCATCTAAGGTGCTTTTGATTATTAAATTAGGAAAAAGCACTATCAAGGGAGCAGAATTTATTCATCAATATTTAAAAGAAAAAGGTTTAGATCAATTTGTCGTAATAATTCATTAGGAATGCAAGTTGATACAATTTTTAAAAAACCTGTAATTCTTCGAGAAAAAGTTATTTCTAAAAAAAAGAAATTCAATTTTAGAAAACTCTGTAGAGTTGTTATTATTTTAATTTTTATTTTTAGCATCTTTTTATTTGTTTTATCGATATTTAGATTAAAAACAAAAGCAGCTATTATTCTTTCTGAAGTTAAAGAAGGGAAAGCTCATTTTATTTTAGCGAAAGATTTTATTCTCCAAAAAAATGATCCAGCTAATGCAAAGAAAGAATTCCAAATAGCTTTTGAAAATTTTTCTAAAGTAAAAAAAGAGTTAATAAATGTTCCCGCTTTAGATAGAAATTCTTTTGTTCTAAGTCTAACAGAATTAGGTGAGCTTTTTTCTGAATTAGGCATCAACTTACTTAACGAAGATTATAATAGCGCAAAAAAAATTTTAAAAGAGATTAATTTTAAATTAGAGAAATTGGAAATAGAAAAGCTTCCTAAAGATCTAAGAGATTTATTTTTAATAGGAAAAGCTGCTTTTAAAGCATTTGATCCTTCCTTAAAAAGAGATTATTTACTTCTTTTCCAAAATAACAGAGAATTACGACCCACCGGTGGATTCATTGGAACCTATGGAATTCTTTCTATAAAGGATTTTGAAATTAAAAGATTATTTATTGACAGTATCTATAACCCAGATGGACAGCTTTCTGAAAAAATCGATCCCCCTGAACCGCTTAAATTAGTTACTAACAACTGGGCAATGAGAGATGCTAATTGGTATTTTGATTTTAGAAAATCAGCAGATAAAATAGTAGAATTTTTTGAAAAAGAAGGAGGATTTACTCCTTATGGAGTTATTGCTATGACCCCCACTGTATTTGAAAGATTACTTGAAATAACTGGCCCAATTTATTTTGAAAAATATAATTTATATCTTAATGCTTCAAATTTTGTCGATCTGGTTCAAAAAAAGACTTCAAAAAGAAATAGGGATCCAAAAAGATTTCTAAAAGATTTTACTCCTTTATTTTTAGAGAAATTAAATTCTCTTAAATTAGAAAAGAAAATAAAAATTTTTAAAGAAATTTTAGATTTATTAGAGAGAAAACATATCTTGTTATTTTTCTATGATAAAGATCTCCAAAATTTAGTCGAAAAATTTGGTTTCGATGGAAGAATAAAAAACACCTCTCTTGATTATTTAGCAATAGTTAATGCCAATCTTGGAGGAGCTAAATCTTCTTTAGATATTGAGGAAAAAATAGAATTAAAAGTTCAGATTGATTTTGATGGATCAGTTATTAATACTTTATCTATTTTAAAAAATCATTGCGGATCTTATAATTGGCCATCAGGAATAAACTTTAATTATTTAAGAATTTTGGTCCCTGAAGGATCGAAATTAATTTCTGCATTTGGCTTTGATAAAAAAGAATCTCTTTCAAGAGATGAAAATGGAATCGCTTATAAAAGAGATTTAGATGGAAATTTAGATATTAGAAAAGAAGGAGGAAAAACATCTTTTGGAGGGTGGTTAGTTACTTTACCATCTGAACAAAGACTAGCAGTTGTTAGTTATAGACTTCCTTTTAAAACCAAAAATAAATATAGCCTTCTTTTTCAAAAACAACCTGGAATAGATGATACTGAGATTAAAGTTTTTATAAAATTACCAAAAGGAAAGAAGTTAATAAAAAGCAATTTTTTCTTTAAAAAAGAAAAAGATTTCTATAGCTTTTCATTTTCTTCTGAAAAAGATCAATTTTTAGAAATAGATTTCCAATAAAAATACTTGAAAAAAACAAAAAAATATGATATACTATTATAATTCAAACAAAAATGAAAAAGAAAACAAAAATAAAAAAATGTCTTCCTTTAAATTTACATAAGTCTCGAATGGTAGATTTGTTTTTTAATAGATTAATCAGAGTGTTAAGATCTAATGAGTTTGATATTGTTCTTTCAAAAAAAATTTCTCCCTGGGCTGGATTTGTAAATTATGATAAAGGAAAGATATATTTAAACCCAAAAGAATTTCCTATTGAAGAGACGCTTATTCATGAAATTTTACATATTTTAAAACCAAAAGTAGATGAAAGAACTATTTCAGAACTTTCTTCTTTGATTTATGAACAGTTAACCCCAAATCAAAGAGATCTATTATTAGCTTATATAGATGCTTTAAGAAAATAAATTATTTTTCCAAATATAAAAAAATAAACCTTTCAAAGAAAGGTTTTTAATTTAAATTAAATAAGGCACCGAGTTTCGGCTAGGTAGCCGGTCGCTTTTTTGTTTTTTTGCGACGTTACCTCCCAAAATTTTTTAAAATAAATTTTTTTGGAGGCAACCTCGGTGCCTATTTATAATCCTTCTCCCCCAATTTTTCTTTTGTTTTTGTTTTTTAGAGGGGGAAGGAGAAGGGGGAGAAAGATTTTCTATTGTTAATCTATTATATTATATACTACAAAAATTCGATTTTGTCAATAAGATAGGAAAAACTGGTTTAATTAGCAGAAAATTTTTAGTTTATTGATAATTTATCCACAGGTTCGTCCACAGAAATAAATAAATTTATCCACAATTTAGATTTTATATTTATTAGTTAAAATCCAATATTTGATTTTAAAAAGCTCTTTTAAAGTTCTTATAGCTGCTTTAATTGGCCTTAATCTTGATTTTCCTGCTTCATACCAATTAACTGGTGCTTCTTTAATTTTATAACCAAATTTTCTTGCTAGAGCTAGGATTTCAATATCAAATCCCCATCCTCCAATTTTACTTAAAGAAAATAATTTTTTTGCTACCTCTTTTTTAAATACTTTAAATCCGCATTGGGTATCAGAAATACCAGGCAAAAGAACTGCTTGAATAAGCAAGTTTGCTGCTCTACCTAAAAGTTGGCGATACCAAGGTTGGGCAATAACAATTTTTGCTCCTTTTATATGTCTTGATCCAATTACAATATCATATCCCTTTTCAAACCATTGCCAGAATTTATCCAATTCATTAATCCTTGTAGCATTATCTGCATCCATAAACATAATAAATTTTCCATCGGCTAATTTAACTCCTTCTTTAACAGCAGCACCTTTTCCTTCACATCCAGCTCCAAGATCTATTATTTTAAGATTTTCTATTTCTTTTTTAAGCTCATCCACCACAAAAACTGTTTTGTCAGTGCAGTTATTTGCCACTACAATAATTTCATAATTAAAAGGTTGTTTTTCTAAATATCTATCTATATCTTTTAAAGTTGGTATAATTCTTTTTTCTTCGTTTTTAGCAGGAATTATTACCGATAAATAAATTTCTTCATTCATTTCACCTCCTTTTAAAAAATTAAAGCCTCATCTTGAGGCTAATTCTTTTTTAATTTCTTCCCAACATTTTTCAACTGTTGATTCTAGATCTTTGTTTTCTATAATTGGAATTCCAAACTTTTTTGCTGTTTTGATCATATAATCTCTTATTATCCTAATTTGGGGGAAATAGCTGAGGTGCTTTCCTACCACTCTTTCTGGATAAGATTTTTCTCTTCGTTTTATTCTTCTCCTATGTTCTTCAGGATCTTTAATATCAATTAAAAGAAAAAGAACTTTGGAAATATAAGTTTCGTCTATAAATTCTGGGGAGATATGGATTCCTTCGATTATTAAATTAATTCGCTCTACCAGCGCTCTTTCAATTATTGCTGCTATTCCAACATTAACTACCTCGGTTTGCATTTTATAACCTGCGATTACTTTTTCTTTTTCTTTTAGTGCTAGAAAATTTTCATTTAAAATTCTGACTGCTTCATATTGATTATAAGTTGATTGGGAAATAGGGAGATAAAGATCTTTCGGGGCCACCCTTCTTATGATTTCTCTTATTGAGTCAGTTCCTATCACTGACCGAGCAGGTAGTCTCATTCCAAGTTCCATTGCAATAGTTGAAGATCCAACTCCTGTAGCTCCTCCTATCAATAAAATCATTGGAATCATTTAGATCACCCCCTTTTTAAGAAATTAAAGAGCTATTTTTATTTTATCATAAATAAGGCTTTAAATAAAGATATTTTCTGATTTCCAGACCGCTAAGTGTTTGTTTTTCTATTAATTTAAAAGATCTAAATTCTGAAAAAACCGGATCATTGGGATAGCCTACTACAAAAATCACTTTTCCTTTCAAATCTTTTAAATTTTTTATTATATCAGACTCTTCGAGTAAAGAAGCTTCAGGAATATTAGGAATTCCTTCTTTAGAAAAGAGAAAGACTTTATATTTTAAATAATAAGAAAAATCAAAGAAAATATACGGGGAGGTGACAAGAATTAGATTGGTAGGTTTGTAATTTGACATTACATATCTAGCCACTACTCTTCTGTCTTGGAAAGCTATTTTATTTTGAGCTAACAAAGAAATCCAATAAAAAAGACCTATTCCAGTTAAAAGAAAGATAAACAATAGAAGATAAAATTTTATTTTATAACTTTTAAAGGAGCCTAAACAAGAACCTAAAAAAATCCAGAATGCAGGAGCAGCAATTAAAAAATATCTATCAATATATAAAGATCTAATTGGAGAAAGGGCAAGGATAAAACAAAAGGGGGTTATTAAATAAATTAATAAAAGAAAAAATTTTTCTCGAAGATTTTTATAAAGAAAAAGTGGATAAATAAGGATAAATAAACTAAAAGGAACAATAGCAATTAAAAAAATTTGTTTTACAGGAATACTTCCAAAGAAAAACATAAAAAAAGTTCTTGGCACAGAGTAGAAAGAGACAGGAGGAATCCAAAAACCTTGTTTTACTCTAGTTGCCTGATTAAAGAAGATAGGGAGCCATGGAAGATAACTCAAAAATAGAATAAATTGAGAAATTAACCATGATTTATTAATTTTTTTAAAAATTAAAACCCATAAAAATTGGGCAAATATTCCAAAGAAAGCAAAATAATGAGTGTAGAGAAATGCTATAGAGATCAATGTATAGCCAATCCAAGAAGTTATTTTATTTTTTTCTAAAGCTTTCAAAAGAAAATAAAGAGAAAAAATTCCTAAGCTGGAGGCTAACATATACATCCTTGTTTCCTGAGAATATTGGATCGCAAATGGAGCTATTCCTACGATAAAAGAAGAAAATAAAGCTATTGATTTAGAGAAGAATTTTAAAGTAAAAATATAGACACCAAGAATTAAAAAAAGACCCAAGATTAAAGAAAGACTTCTTACCCCTATTTCACTTGTTCCAAATATTTTTATCCAAAAATGAAGAAGATAATAATAGAAAGGAGGATGGACATCTAAAGCTGTTTTTGAAGTGATAGAAACAAGATCCAATGATGCAAGTTTTATTGAAAATGCCTCATCATGCCAGATAGGTCTTGCTGCTAGGCCAGGCAATCTTAGAATAAAGCTCCAAGCTAAAATCAAGAAAAATAAAAAATGTTTTTTTATAAGCTTAATCATATTTATAAGCGGAGAAAAGATAATTTCTATGTTTTCCATATTCTGATTTAATTAATTTAGCCCCATGGCAACATTCAATAAAATCAAAAGCCCATTTTTTTGCAGAAACAGAAAAGATAATAATTGAAGGTTTTGATGGTTTGAAATTTTTTATTTCCCAAGGAGGGATAAGTTGATAGTTAATTTCCCTTTTATAAGTTAAAAATTTTATCGTTTGGTCATAGTAGAGATAATATTCATCAAATAAAATGTAAACTTTTTCTTTAGGTTTTAATTCAAGGAGAAAGTCAGAGATTTTAACCAGATCTTCTGAATAGGCATTCAATACATAAAAAGAGTTTGCCCATTTATTAAAATAAAGATCATAAGTTTGATATAGATTGAAACCTAAAATAAAAGAAAGAACAAGAGAAAATCCATAGATAAAAATTTTGTTAAATTTGATTCTTTGATAAACAGAGAAGATCAAAAAAGAAACGATTAAAAGAGCTATAGGTAAAGAACCCAAAGATCTAAGACCATGAGGAATATTTTCAATGGAAAAGATTTGAGGAAGTAAAGTGAAAAAAAGCAAAGCTAGGACAAATGCGTATTTTTTTTGATATAAATTTATTAGAAATAAAGCCAATCCTAAAACAAACAAAAATCCAAGGAAATAACCAAGCATAGGATAATTTGCGAAATTATGTCTGAAATTTAGATCTCCTTGAAAACTAAATTGGAGGATGGTCTTTTTTAAATTAATTAAAAATTGCTCAATTTTAAAATTTTTAAAAATAGAGACTCCATAAGGACGACCAATCACTGCTTTAGGATTATGAATTAGAAAAATCAAGAGAGGGAAAATAGTTAGAAGAAAAGTTAAGAAGGTAGTTAGAAATTTAAATTTTAATGCTTTAAAATCTATAGCACTCTTTTCTAGAAGTAAATAAAATCCAACTATAAATAAAATAGTCCAATAAGCAGGATAGGTGTAAAATCCTAATCCTAAAATAAATCCTAAACCAAGAAAATAAAAAAATTTTTTACTTTTTAAAGCTTTTAATAATAAAAGAAGTACCAAAGAGAGAAAAAGGGGAACCAAAATAGCTCTAAAGCCATCTCTAGAGATAATAAGATGCCAATGGGAAGTTGCTAGAAAATAAGCTGTTAGAAGAGCAACAAAATTATTAAAAAGTTCTTTTATCAGAAGATAGACAACCAAAATTGTTAAAAGACCTATTATAGCTGAAGTAAACCTAATAGAAAAGGAGGAAATACCTAATAATTTAAAAGATAAGGCTATTAAATAGATGAAAAGAGGTTCTCTTCCACCATTTGCCGGGAAAAATATCGCGTGTTTTCCTTCTAAAATTCCTATAGCATCAAGTCCATTTGCCGCCTCATCAGGAAATAAACCAAAAGGAATCTCATTAAGTTTATAAAATCTTAAAAAAGCGCCTATAGATAAAATTAGAATTAAAATAAAGGAAGGAATAAATTTTTTTACTTTATTTCTCATATTAGCTAAATACTAAAAATTTATAAGCTAGAAAATTCCAGCTCATTGCTACCAAAACAGCGATCAATTTTCCAAAATTAAAATAGAGCCTTGTCTTTTTTCTAAGAAAAAAATTTGTTAGAAAAAAAAGAACTCCATTCTGGATTAAAAGACCTATCAAACTTATTAAAACAAAAAGAGGAAATTGAGCAATTACTGCTAATTTTTGAGAGCTTAAAGGGAAGGTCCAATATTTATTCCAGAGATAAGAATTGATAATTGCTAAAGAAACAGAAATGGTATTTGCAATTAGAAATTTTTTCCTAAAAAAAGAAAAGGATATCAAAAAATTAAGTGTTCCAAAATCAACAGCTGTGTTTAAAATACCAACAATCGAAAATTTTAAAATCTGAATTAATAGATCCATTTTTATTCATAAACAGGTATTTCCTCTTCTCTTTGTTTTTCTAAAGACCTGAATCTCATAAGTTCTGCTTGGAAATATAATTCCACTGTTCCTAAAGGTCCGTTTCTATGTTTTTTTATCATTACATCTGCTATATTTTTTCTTGGAGAGTCTTTATCATAATAATCTTCCCGATAGATAAACATTACCACATCAGCATCTTGTTCAATTGAGCCTGATTCTCTTAAATCAGCTAACTGGGGAATCTGAGGATGACGAGTTTCAACTGCTCGGGAAAGTTGGGAGATTGCTAAAACAGGGATGTTAAGTTCTCTTGCTAGTGATTTTAAAGCCCGAGAAATTTCGGAAATTTCTTGAACCCTTGATTCGGCTCGATGAGCAGGAACCATAAGTTGGAGATAATCAACAATTATAAGGCCAATTTTTTTATCAAGGGATAACTTTCTTGCCTTTGCTCTGATTTCCATCACATTGATATTTGCAGAATCGTCTATAAAAATAGGAGCTTCAGAAAGAACGGCAAATGCTTCTCCTAATTTAGAAAAATCTTCTTCATCTAAATTTCCCGTTCTAATTTTCCAAGAATTTACTCCAGAGACTGAGCTTAGAAATCTTTCAACTATTTGTTCTTTTGACATTTCTAAAGAAAATATAGCCACAGGGATATTTTTAGAAATTGCTGCATTCTCAGCTATATTCAAAGCTAAACTAGTTTTTCCCATAGAAGGTCTTGCAGCAAGGACTATTAGATCAGATGGTTGAAGGCCCGAGAGAAGAAAATCTAGTTCTGGAAATCCTGTAGGAACCCCTCTTAATTCCCCTTTATGTTTTGAAAGTTTGTCTATTCTTTCAAATGTTTCTCCTAAAATATTTGAAAGAGGTACAAAGTTTTGTTTGAGTTTCTTTTCTGAAACAGAAAATAGAATTTGTTCTGATTTATCTAAAATTACTTCTACATCTTTATCTTCTTGATATCCTAGATTAATTATTTCCGTTGCTGCTGTTATAAGATTTCTTAAGGTAGCTTTTTCTTGAACAATTTTTGCGTAATCAACTATATGAGCAGCAGTTGGTACAGAATTTGCAAGAGTGGTTAGATAACTTGCTCCTCCAATTTCTTCTAATTTACCCCTTTTTTCTAGAAGGTTAGTTAAAGTAATCAAATCTATAGGAGTTCTTTCATTAAAAAGAAAGAGCATTGCATCATAAATTAATTCATGCTCGGGTTTATAAAAATCAGATGGAGAAATTAAATCAATTATTTTAATAATTGACTCTCCATCAAGCAAAATACATCCTAATAAAGCTTGTTCTGCTTCTATGTTTTGGGGTGGAATTTTTTCAAATTCTTGTTTTTTTGCCATTTATTCTATAAGTTCTCCTTTAAAAATATCTAATATTTCTTTAATTTTTCCTTCTTTAGGAATCTTTCTTTCTATTTTTGGTTTTTTTCTTTCAAAAATTTCTTTCGGAATTAGTTTGCCAATAAGTTTAATTTCTTTGCCTAAAATTTCCGAGAGCGTATTTTCAAGAGAATTTCTAAATTCAAGATTTTTAAGCTGGTTTAGATAAAATTCAGAAGGAAAGCCTAGCATTAGTTTTTCCTCCTTTTCTTCTAAGAGACAAGAATTTAGGAGAAAGCTATAATGGGATATATTTTTTGATTTAATTTTGGAAATGATGTCAATCCAAGATTCTTCAGTTTTTTCTTTAGAAAGATTTTCTTCGCTTGATTGATTTATATTTTCAGCAATAAAAAGTTCAAAAGGTAATTGAGGAAAGGAAGAGAATTTTATTTCTTTTTCGATCTCATTAAATTTTTCAAGAAGAATTTTAATTTCTTTTACTTTTAGAGAAAGTAAAATAGAATATTCATTTTCTTTTACTGGCAAATTTTTTATTTTTGTTAAGAGAATTTTTCTTAAAATCTCAATGGTATTTTTACAGAACCAAGTTAAACTACCTCCTTTTTCAATGATCTGTTCAATTAATGTTAAAGCTTTAATGTTATCTTTCTCTAAGATTGCTTTTAAAAATTCAAGTGAAAACTTTTTGTCCAAAATTCCTAAAATTTTTTCCGCTGCTTCTAAGGTAATTTTTTTATCAGAAACAGAAGAAAGTTGGTCTAAGAAAGAAACTGCGTCTCTTAAAGATCCATCAGCAACTTCACAAATTAAAGAAAAAACACCATCCTCTATTTGAAAATTTTCTTTTGAAGCTATTTGAGAAAGAGTTTTTTTGATAGCGTTTTTAGAGATTTTTCTAAAATCAAATCTTTGACAACGAGAGATTATAGTTTGGGGAATTTTATGAATTTCTGTTGTTGCTAGAATAAAAATAGCATGAGAGGGAGGTTCCTCAAGTGTTTTTAAAAGAGCAGAGAAAGCTTCTTTAGTTAGCATATGAACTTCATCGATGATATAAACTTTGTATTTCAATCCTGAGGGAGCGGTTTTGATTTTTTCTCTTAAATCTCTTATTTCATCAATTCCTCTATTTGAGGCAGCATCTATTTCTATTAGATCCAAAGCTTTACCTTCTTTAATTTCTAGACAAGGCCTACATTGATTGCATGGTTCAGCATTTGAAAGATTTTCACAATTTACTGCTTTTGCTAAAATTCGGGCACAGGAAGTTTTTCCTGTTCCTCGAGGACCAGAGAATAAATAAGCATGAGCTATTTTATTTTGAGTTAAAGCTCCCTTTAAAGTTTTTACAATAGGCTCTTGATCTACTAATTCTGAAAATTTTTGAGGTCGATATTTGTTATATAGATTCATCTTGATTTTATTTTACTCTTAAATTTTTAATTTGAAAAGAAAAAATTTTTTGGCTTAATTTAGTAAACTTTATTTCAAGTTGTTGAAAAAAATGGGGATATTTTGGGGATTAATGATTGACAGATAATTAATAAATTAATATAATAAAAAAACGGAGACAAAGATGGGCACCAAAAGGAAGCAAAAAAGAAAAAAAGTTAAAAAGCATAAATTAAAAAAGAGACTCCGTCGGGATAGACATAAAAAGAAAAAGCGCTAATCTGAGATTATTTTTATATCCCAGTAAAGACCCCAGTCTTCGAGCCAAGTGATTCCATCAGCAACAGGTCTGAAATATTCTCGATAAATACCTGGTTTGATATTTTCAGGAATTTTCAAACTAAAGGTAAATCGAGCGATTTCATTTGGGTTTACTCTTTTTTGAACCATTTTTATTCTATTTTCAGAAATCCAACCAGTGGAATCACAGAGACAAGGGAAAAATTTACTTTTTCTATCCAAAGGTTTGGAAGTACCTAGATGAAAGAATTCTTGATCCCAGGTTTCACTTCCTGTATTTTTAAATTCCACCCATAGATTAATTAAATCACCAGGTTTTCCAGTTGGATAGGGACTTTGAGCTAACCACTTGCAGGAGAAGGGTGGTCTTTTTTTAATTTCCCAATAAATTCCAATGTCTCGCATCCAAGTTACTCCATCTACTACAGGACAAAAATATTCTTTTAAATTACTTTTTACTTTTGAAAGATTTATTTTAAATTTAAAAGTAGCTATTTCTCCTGGTTTTACCTCTTTATCTAATTGAGCTGGTCTATTTTCCGAGATCCAACTTTCATGATAAAGAATGCTTTTTCTATCTTTGGCTCTTGCTGTTCCTAATCTTACATTTTTACCCCAGGAGCAGTTTCCTGTGTTTTTAATCTTTAAAATCAAAAGATCATCTTTTTGATCCTGAGATATCCATTGATAATCATAATAACAGAAAGGAATAAACTGGACTTTAGAATCTGGATTTTCATTCCATTTTACAAGCAGTTCTTCAAATAAAAGTTCCCACTCATTATTTATTCCTTCTTTTTTGATCTTGATAAATTTTTTATTTTTCAAAGTTTTAACTAACTCAGCCAAAGCATAAAAACTTTTTTTCTTTTTATAATCTTTTTTAATGAGACCAAAATTAGCTTCTTTGTGATAAAGATTTTCTCCATCATTTCTTAGATCATACCAAAAAAATTTTTCTGCTCCATAAGCAAATCCAAGCAAATATGCTCTTTGAAGGTAATTTGCTTGAATTTCTTCAGAAACGCAATCGAAAGGATTTGAAGAAATACAAGTTGGCCAACCAATTTCAGTGATCCAATAGGGTTTTTTAAATTCATCGCTTAATTTTTTTGCTTTTTTTAATTCTTCTTTAAAACCACTTTTTTCTGGAGGAATGCCAAATTTAAGTCGATAAGGATGGAAAGCTAAAATATCAAAATAATTTAAAGCTCCTAAATCAACAAGTTCCCTTAGATAGTTTTCATCTACTCCAGAAAGTCCTCCCAAAACTATTTTTGCTTCAGGATCTATTTTTTTAATCAAAAGATAACTTGATTTTAAAAGTTTAAAATATTTTTGGGGTGAGGGAGATGGTTTAAAGAACTCCTGAAGGTTTTCTTCATTCCAAATTTGCCAATACTTTATTCTTTTTTTATATCTATTTACTAGCTTAGATACAAAATTTTCCCAATCTTCTATATTTTTTGGGGGATATTTATCCCTCTCTCTTTCATTTAAAGGAGCAGAAGAGGCCCAATCAGCTGAATAATCAATGATACCTAAAATATTGAAAGATAAAGGAATTGATTCAAGGGCTTGATCATAAAATTGGAAATTAAATTCTCCTTTTTTTGGTTCAATGAAATTCCAAACAAATTCTTCTCTTATCCAGTTAATTTCCAGTTCTTTAAGTAATTCTACAGGTTTTTCCCATTCTCCCCAATTGTATCTATTACTAACAAATGAATTAATACCAAAAAACCCATTAGCTAATGCTCTAAAGGGAATAATTAAAATTATACTTATCAAAATTAAAAATTTAATTTTTCCTTCTAAGGATCCCATTTTAAATTTCTTGCAGTAGCTAAACAGACGACTCTATCAGCAGCTCCATAATAAAGATACCATTTTTCTTGATGAAAATTAAGTGATTCAGCAACTATATGATCTTTTTGATTAAATTTTCTTCCCCAATTTCGAATTGGTTTAATAATAGATTTTTTTGAGCGTTTTAAGATTTTTTTTGGATTTTTTTTAGAAAATAGAACCGCTCCAGGCCTATAAATTCTATCTTCTTTCCAACCATTGTAGATCATTAAAATACCTTCTTCAGTGAGAATAGGTGGAGCTCCACATTCAACTCCTGTACTATCAAAAAATCCTTTTCTTGGTTTTAAAATCGGATTTTTGGGATCTTCCTTCCAGTGAAGTAGATCTTTTGAATAAGCAATTCCTATTCTAGGATTCCAAGCTTCGGCTTCTCCTGTGAAATAAATTATATAATATCCGTTTATTTTTCGATTTAAAATAGCACCACTTTTTTCTCTTATATGCCAAGATCTTTCCTCAGTTAAAATTGGTCCGTGTTTTTCCCAATGGAAAAGGTCCTTTGAAGAAGCGAGACAAATTACAACGCTATCAGAGGGTCCTCCTCTTTTAAGACCAACGTAAGTAAGCCAAAATCTTCCGTTTATTTCCACAACTCTAGGGTCCTCACAGCCATCTTTTTCCCAATATTTTTGGGGCCAAATTACAGGATCCTTTTTGACCTTAAAATGTATTCCATCTTTACTTATTGCTACCATAATTCTTCCGGTACAAATCTTTTTTCCTTCTTCTTTAAAAATTCCTTCCCTTTTACTTTCAGCACGAAAGAACATATAAAAAAATTTTCCTTTCTTAATAACAGCAGGGTTATATACTGCTTTGGAACAGAATTTGTTTTTAAAAGGCGCAAGTAAAGGATTTTTTTCAAATTCTTTAAAGATCATAATTCTTTTTTCTTTAATTTTTCTAATAATATTTTAAAATTACCCACAGCTAAACCAATTACTTTATCAGCAGCACCATAGTAAAGAAACAGTTTGTTAAAAACAAGAGCTGTTCCACAACTAAATATTACATTAGGAACCTGCCCTCTTTTTTCATAATTTTCCTCTGGTTCCAAAATCCAGCTATTCGATCTTGAAAGAACTTTTAAAGGATTTCGAAGATCTAATAAAGCTGCTCCTAATCGATAAACATTTTTATCATCTGCTCCATGATAAATTAAAAGCCACCCATATTTTGTTTTAATTGGTGGGCCAGCAATTCCCACTCTTTTTGAGTCCCATTTTCCTTTTCGAGGAAAAAGAACGGGTTTTCCCTCAATCCATTGGCCATGAAAGAAGTTTAGATTTTCTCTAACATCTATCCAAATTTTATTTTCTAGTCGATGAAAAAAGGCAAACCTATTTTTTAATTTGATCACACAAGCATTTTTATCCATAATTCTTGGTTTGGAAATTACAATTGGTTTTTCCCAATTCCATTTTTCTTTTAGAAAATCTTCTTTTTTAATCGAAGTTAAAGCTACTTTTGGTTTTCCATCTACGGCAACATAACACATATAAATTTTCTTTCCTATTAAAGTAATTCTTGGATCTTCACATCCTGTATTATGATGGTTTCTTAATCTTGTTTCAAAAGGTTCTTGAGGGGAAAAAATAGGGTCTCTTAATCTTTTTTCAAGAGTGATTCCATCTTTTTTAAAGCGAGCGTATCCAAAACTAGAGACATTATCTTTACTCATTGCTCGATAGATCAAATGGATTTTTCCCTCCAAATAAATAACAGCGGGATTAAATACTGCTTTTGCTTCCCAGAAATGAGAAGAAATTGGTTTTAAAATTGGGTTTGTTTTTACTCGGATTAATTCCATGGTATAATGAATTTAAAATGTTAGCTTTTAAGTTATTATCTCATAGAAAAAATCCAATTGTAAAGCCCGAGGAATTGGGGGTTGATGCTTGTTTTAATCCTGGGGCAGTGAAATTTAAAAACAAGATAATTTTACTGCCAAGAATTCATAAAGATTATCAACGAATTATTTTTTTTGATAGAAAATTAAAAATAAAAAGATACAAATTTTTAAATTATAAAGCAGAGATAATTCCTTTGATTTCGAAAGATGGTTTAAAATTTAAAAGATATAAAAAAGGGATTATTAAAGGAGAAACAAGGGATTTTAAATATGGATTTGAAGATGTCAGAATTATTCCATTTCTGGATTATTTTATTTTAATCGGAACAGGGAAGATTAAACCTCCATTTTCAGCCAATGCTGACCGAATTGCAATTTATACTACCTCTGATTTTGAAAATTTTGATTACAGAGGGATAGTAGATGGGTTTGATTCTAGAAATGCTGTTTGTTTTTTTAACAAAAAAAGAACTCGTGGTTGGATTATTTTAAGAATTTATCCTAATATCCATCTCGAAGAACTTGAAGCAGGTGTTGATCAATTACTTTTTCCTTCAAAATATAAAAATGCTTGGGAAAGAATTTATTTAAATAGAAATAAAAATTTGCTTTTAACTCCTTCTGAAAGCTGGGAAAAAGAAAAAATTGGTGCTGGTCCACCTCCTTTGTTAACAGAAAAAGGTTGGCTTTTATTTTATCATGGAGTGGGGAGTTTTGAGAAAATAAAAAGAGGTTATTTTATAGGTGCAGCTTTATTAGATAAAGAGAATCCAAAAAGAATTATATCAAAAACAAAAGAACCAATTTATATTCCTTCTCATGGATGGGAGCTTGGATTTAAGAGTTTTAAAGTCGATGTTCCAGGAGTAATTTTCCCAACAGGTTTAATTAGAAAGGGAACCAAATTATATCTCTATTGTGGAGCAGGAGATAAATATATCTCTCTTTTAACTTGCGATCTAAAAGAACTTCTTAATTTTCTCCTAAAAAAGATTTAAAAGTTTCTTTCCATGCTAAGATCATATCTTTGTTAATATCTACTAAATATATCTTTTCTAAATTTTTAAAATCTATAGATTCAATTGCTTCTTTCATTGCCTGGGCTGCTTCTTTAAAATCAAGAGATCCTACTCCTGTTCCCATTCCAGGAATAGCTATTGATTTAAATCCTGATCTGTCAGCAAGGGATAAAGCAGCAATTGTTGCTTTTTTAATTTTTTCTGTAGTGGTTTTCGTTGCTGGTTTTTCCATTGTTGGTGCATGAATAATTCCTTTAAAATTCAAATTTCCTGCGGTTGTTAAAATCGCTTCACCTACTTGAATTGGTGCTTTTTTAATTGCTTCTTCTTCTATTTCTTTTCCTCCTTCCCTCTTTATTACAAAGGCAAGACCTCCTCCCATAGTACCTAAAGAATTTGCAGGATTTACTATCGCATCAACTTTTAGATCTAAAATACTTTTTTTAATTATTTTGATTTCCATTTCAAAAACTTCTTCCAATTTTCTGAATTTAATTTTTCTAAATCGATGGCTTCCTTTAAATTTATCTTTCCGATTTTTGTTCTTTTAAGATCAAGTAAATAAGCTCCTGTAGAAAGAGCTCTACCTATATCTGAAGCTAAAGATCTAATATAAGTCCCTGGGGAGCAATTGATTTTTAATTTAAGAAAAGGATAATGATAATCAACTATTTTTATTTTATATATTTCTACTTCAGAGGGTTTTGGTTTTATTTTGATTCCCCTTCTTGCAAATTCATAAAGTTTTTTTCCTTTAATTTTTTTAGCCGAGAAGATAGGAGGGATTTGTTTAATCTTGCCTTTAAATTTGGTTAGTATCTTTTCAATTTCTTTTAAGGTTGGTCTCTTTTTACTTTTAAAAGAAATTTCTCCTTCAGGATCGAAAGTTGTAGAGACAAAACCCAGTTTTAAAGTAGCTTCATATTCTTTTTCTTGATGAAGAAATTTAGACAGTTTTTTAGTTGCTCTTCTTCCTACACCTACAATTAAAAGGCCTGTTGCAAATGGATCTAAGGTTCCTGCATGACCTATTTTTTTTATTTTTGTGAGAACTCTTAATTTATCAATAACATCATGAGAAGTTAAACCTTTTGGTTTATTTATAAAAAGGAAACCAAATTCTTCCATGTTTTTATTTTATCACATTTTAAAATTTTGATATAATATAAATAAAGCCGCTATCGTCTAGGGGACTAGGACGCCAGGTTCTCAACCTGGTAACCCGGGTTCGAATCCCGGTAGCGGCATTTATTTTAACTAAAAAC
>CAZICA010000008.1:19106-32301 GCA_964537705.1 uncultured Candidatus Saccharibacteria bacterium | reverse complement strand
ACTTCGATGCATTTTTTACATCGAAGACAAATTGTTGGATCAATTTCTGGTTGATAATTTTGATCTACACCATTCATTTTTAAGCTCGTTCCACATATTCTTTAGATCTTGTATCAATTTTAATAAAATCGCCTTTTTTTATAAATAAAGGAACTTGAACAACCATGCCTGTCTCTAATTTTGCAGGTTTAGTACCAGCTGTTTCTCTATCTCCTTTGAGTCCTGGTTCTGTTTCTATTACCTGAAGTATTACTTTGGAAGGCAATTTAATATCTATTGGTTTCTCTTTAAATTCTAAAATTTTTAAACTCTCTCCCTCTTTTAAAAATCCTGCTTTTTCTCTAACTAAATCTATTGATAAACTTATTTGCTCAAAAGTTTTAGAATCCATAAAATTTAGGTTGGAACCATCTCTATATAAAAATTGAACTTCCCTTTCGTTTAAATTTGCTTTTTCAAATTTATCTTTCTCAGAAAAAGTCTTTTCAATTATAACTCCTGTTAAAAGATTTTTTAATTTTGTTTTTAAAATCGCGCCACCTCTTGCAATTTTTGAATGAACAGCAGAAAGAACCTCCCAAGGTTCATTTTTGTATTCGATGGTCATTCCTGGTTTAAGATCGGTGATTGAAAGCATCTATCTACTTATAAAAGGAAGAATTGCTAAATGTCTTGCTCTTTTTATTGCTTTCGCTAATCTTCTTTGATGCTTTGCGCAAAGACCGGTTTTTTTTCTTGGTAAAATTTTGGCAAATGGAGAAATAAACCTTGAAAGAAGGCTTGGATCTCTAAAATCTATTTCTTTTATTCCTTTAGAACAAAAATAACACTGTTTTGCCATTTTTGATTTTATTAAAATGGTATATCTTCTATATCTTCTTGAGAAACTTCATTAAGCTCTTCCTCCAATGGTTTTTCTTCTTTCTCTGACAATTCAGTTTCTAGTTGCTCTTCAATTTCTTCTAAATTCTCTTCTTTTGTTGGTTCGGTTCGGGGACGAGAAAGTAATTTCATGTTTTCTAAAATAATTTCTGTTCTTTGTCTTTTTGTTCCATCTTGGGCCTCCCAAGTTCTTGTATGAAGTCTCCCCTCAACAAAAACTTGATAACCTTTTCTCAAAATTTGATTACAAATTTCTGCTAACTTACCCCAGGAAACAATCTCATGATACTCCACTGATTTTTGTTTATTTCCTTCAGAATCTATCCAAACCCGATTAGTAGCTACTCCAAAGGTAACCACTGGTTTTCCTGTTGGGGTATAACGAATTTCAGGATCTCGAGTTAAATTTCCAATGAGTTGGGCACGATTTAAACTTAACATAATTCCTCCTACTCTTCTTCAGCTAAAAGTTCTTCTAATTTTTTATCTAATTCAGCGATTCTTTCTTCTTCAGTTTTCTCCTTTTTAATTTCTTTTTTCTTTTTCTTAAGAGAAGGTCCTACTTTTTTGCCTTTTTCCTTCTGAGCTGGTTTTACAACAATTAAATGTCGAATTACCTCCTCTTCCATTTTTAAATTCTCTTCTAATTTTTTTATAAATTCTGGCTTTACTCTAAAAATTACAATCTCATAATAACCTTGCTTTAGTTTTTCAATTGGATAGGCAAGGCCTCTTTTTCCCCAAAATTTTTCCGAAAGAATTTCTCCGTTTTCTGAGATAAAGTTATTAATTTTATTAATAACAGATTTAGCTTCCTCCTCTTTTAGATTTCCTTTTATAATATAAGTTAGATCATAATCTCGTTCCATTTAAACCTCCACTGAAGAAACAGTATAACATATAAATAAATAAGGTGCAATATTGTTTTTTTTAAAATTTTTTTTATACTAAAACTATGAGAAAAATTTTACCAATAATTTTTTTGATTATCTCTTTTTTGATTTATCTTACTTTATTTAGTTATCTAAGTATCCTTAAGCACTACTCTTTCAACTCTTCTCTTTTTGATCTAGGGATTTTCGAACAAACTATTTGGAACACATCAAAAGGAAAATTTTTTCAACAATCTCTAAGTTTAGTCTCTCCAGGAAATTTTCTTGGTGACCACTTTTCTCTTATTCTTCTTTTCCTTGCTCTAATTTATCGGATAATTCCAAAAACTGAGACACTTTTAATATGTCAAACTATTTTCCTTGCTTCAGGAATTTTTCCTCTTTATTTAATAGGTATCCATTTTTTAAAAAATAGATGGGCTGCTTTATTTATTGGAATTAGTTATCTTCTTTATCCTGCTCTTGAATTTGCTAATTTGTTTGATTTCCATATTATAACTTTAATAATCCCTTTAATTTTTTGGGGATTTTATTTTTATTTTAAAAATAAAAAATTAGTTGCTCTTTTGTTTTTCCTTTTAGCTTTATTAGTGAAAGAAGATATCTCTTTAATTACTTTAGGAATTGGACTTTTTATGATATTTCAAAAAGATCTCAAATTTGGCAGCTTCCTTTCTGTTTTAAGTCTTTGCTGGTTTTTTCTAACTACTAAAGTCTTTATTCCTTATTTTAATTCTTCAACCTATGGATATCTTTATAGATATAAATTTCTTGGTAACTCATTTTCTCAAATTTTAATAACAATTTTGACAAAACCAATTTTCACCTTAAAATATGCTTTCTCTTTTAAAAAAGTTCTATATTTAAGAAATCTCTTCAAACCAGTTTGTTACCTTTCTATTTTTGGAGGCCCAATTATTATTCCTTTATTAATCACCCTCTCCTTTTCTCTTTTAAGTAATTACTCTCCCCAATTTTCTATTAAATATCATTATTCAATTTCATCTATACCATTTATCTTTTTAGGAATTATTTTTGCTATAGTTAATATCTCTAAATTAGTTAATAAAAAACAACCAATTATTTTTCTTTTCTCCCTTTTAATTTTTCTAACATCATTTTTTACAAATTTAGATTTAGGTCCTAAGCCCTTCTTGCTTTTTAATGAATATAAAATAGAAAATCATCAACTTTTACTTAAAGAATTTCTAAATCAAATACCTGAAAAAGTTCCTGTTTCTGCTCAAAATACTATTGGTCCCCATCTTATCAAAAGAGAGAAAATCTATCGATTTCCGGTTATAAATGATGCTGAATTTATCATTTTAGATCTTAAGGCAACAAATTTTGGAGTTCCTGAAAAGAAATTTAAAAAAGCAGTAAAAGAATTAAAAAACAATCCTGATTTCTGCTTAATTAAAGAGAAAGATAAAATAATGTTATTTAAAAAATGTTAACCATGCCTGAAATAGATCACATCTCCATCTTTGACTAAATAATTTTTACCTTCAAGTCTTACCATCCCTTTCTCTTTTGCTTCTTGATACGAAGAAAATTCTTTCAATTCATTAAAATTTATCACTTCAGCTGAAACAAACTTTTCTTTAAAATCGGAATGGACCATCCCAGCTGCTTCAATTACTGAGGTTGAATTTTTAACAGGCCAAGCACGAGCTTCTTTTTGATTTGCAGTAAAAAAAGTGATCAAATCAAGCAATTTATAACTTTCTTTTATTAATTTATCCAACACTGATTCTTTTATTCCTAAAGAAGCCAAGTATTCTTGAGCTTCTTCTTTTGAAAAATCTATTAAATCCATTTCTAATTTTGCAGAAATATAAATACTATTTTCTGGCAAGCTTTCAAAAGAAATTTTATTTAAATCCTTTTCCGAAACATTGATAACATAAAGAATGGGCTTTGCTGCTAATAAATAAAGTTCTTTTAAAATTTCTTTTTCTTTCTCAGTAAAATCTTTCTGATCTATTGGGAAAATATTTTTTCCCTCATTTAATATCTTTTCTAATTTATTTAAAATTTCTAACTCAGTTTTCGCCTCTTTATCTCCAGTTCTTGCTTTAGGAGAAATTTTCTGAATTCTTTTTTCTAGGGTTTCTAAATCTTTCATTAAAAGCTCTGTTTTTATGATTTCTAAATCTTCTTTTGGATTAACCTCTCCAGGAACATCAGGATTTTCAAAACCTCTTATTATATTTAAAATTGCATCACATTCTCTTATATGAGCTAAAAATTGATTTCCTAATCCTTCCCCTTTATGTGCTCCTTTTATTAATCCTGCTATATCAAGAAATTTAATTATAGCAGGATAGGCTTTCTCTGAGTTAAAAATCTTTTTTATTTGATCGAGCCTTTTATCTGGCACTTCAACCACTCCTATATTAGGCTCAATAGTACAAAAGGGATAAGCAGCAACCTCTGCCTTTTTAGCTCTAATTAAGGCATTAAATAAAGTTGATTTCCCGCTGTTTGGTAAACCTACAATTCCTAAAATCATCTTTTTCTTCTCCTTCCATGAAATGCTTTATGGATCTCTTTCAAATGTTTGTCGGTAACATGGGTGTAAATTTGGGTGGTAGTAATTGAAGAATGACCTAATAAAGATTGAACTGATCTTAAATCTGCTCCTGAGCTTAAAAGATCTGTAGCAAAAGAATGCCGAAGAATATGAGGAGTAACTTTTTTAACAATTCCTGCTAGTTTTCCATATTTTGCTACAATTCTTTGAATTGATCTTTGAGAAAGAGGAAAAAGCAGTGGCGAAGAATCTTTTCTTACTTTTAAATATTCATAGATAGCTTTTTTAGCGAAAGGAGAAAGAAAAACCAATCTAACCTTCCCCCCTTTTCCTAAAATAGTAAATTCTCCTTTTTCCAAATTTATCTGATCACATCTTAAAGAAACTAGTTCAGAAACTCTTAATCCTGTTGAAAAAAGGGTTTCTAAAATAGCTTTATCTCTTTTCTTAATTAACTCGTTTTTACCAAATAATTCAGGTGCTTCAAGTAATTTTTCAAGCTCTTTTTCAGTTAAAAAATTGACAGTTCTTTCCTCAATCTTCCCTAATTCTATCTTCTCTGGTGCTAAAGTTTTTATATCTCTTTTTGTCAAATACTTTAGAAAAGCTCTTAAAGCAATTATATGATAGTTTTGGGTAATCTTTTTTAGTGATTCTCCTTTTTGATTTTTAAATCTATTTAAAAAAAGCCTGTATTGCCTTATAAGCTCTAAATTTATTTCTTCAGGCTTTTTAATTCCTTTTGAACTGGCAAATTCAATAAATCTTTTCAAATAATGATCATAATTCTCTATAGTTTTTTGAGATCTGTTTTTCTCGATTTCCAAATATTCCAAAAATTGAGTTTTAAGCTCTTTTAATTCCATAGTTTTATTATAGCATATCATCAAACCAACAAAAAAAGCGGCCTAAGAACCGCTATTTTGAATCCAGTAAATTTTAATGGGGAGTGCGATAATGTATTAATAAAAATGGAGAAAGTAAGCCGCAAGGCCAAGTTTCTAAATGAACATGATCTTCCATTGGATCTTTATAAGAAATTCCTAAAAGTTTTTTCACCTTCTCTCTAATCTGTTGAGAGGAATATACATCTATTGGACCAAAACCAGAACCTAACACATCGCTAAAAAATCCTTCTTGAATGTTTTTGAGTGGCTTAACTTCTGATTGAGAAGAAACTATTATCACCCAGGGAAGAAGTAAATAATTAATATCTTCATCTCTAATCTCTAGCCTTGAGAAATTCTTTTCGATCTCTTTTGGCCATCTTTTTCGAAATCTTGAAGCGAGTTCTTTATGACCTTTATATAAATCTCTAACAAGCTTTCTTATCAATTTCTTTGATTCCCTATCCCAATTTATTTTCTTTCCTTCTATTCTGTAGATATCTATCGCCTCCCCAACTATATGAGCTGTAACCTCCTCTGCGAGAGAGGGCCAAGGAGGTTTACTTTTAAACATCTTGTCATAAAAAATTTCTTTTATTTCTAAAGGAACTAATTCCTTATCCTTTTCAAACTTATCAAATCCCTCAATGAGTTTTACTTCTAAAGAATACTGTTTATCAACAACCAGATACTCTAACCAAAGTAAGGGAATTAAATTTATTCTACATTCCCTTAGATAATTTGCTTTAAAACAAACTACTAAATTTTCCCAATCTTTAATTCCCATGTGGAGTCTTTTGTTTTCAGCAAGTTTTCTAACAAGTTTTACTATTTCTGAGTAAGGATCATAGTAATTTACCCAGACATCTAAAAGTTCTAAAAGTTCTTTTCTTACCTTTGCTTCTCTTTTCAATTCTTGTTTTGTCAAACCAAAAAGAGCAAATTCCCAAAAAACCAACAAACCTATCAAAAAACAAGACAATCTTTTCAAACTTCATCCCTCCTTTCTTTTTAAATTTTTAAAATGCTGATATTTAATTTTATAAAAAATTCTTTAAAAAATCAAGTCTGGTTTAAAATTTGACTTTTTCTTTTAGGTATTTATAAAAACTATGAATTTGATACAAGTTAGTGCTATTTTTATGTTAATTTCTTTGATTTTTAAATCTATTTAAAAAAAGCCTATTGTTTTTAAAATTTGTTTTTCTTAATCTCCAAATATTCCAAAAATTGAGTTTTAAGCTCTTTTAATTCCATAGTTTTAATAGCATAAAAAATAAAGCGGCAAATGCCGCTAAGTTAAGGAATATAAGCTGCAAGATTAAAAACCCCTCCTTGAAATAAAATGCCTCCTATTGAGTAAAATCCTATATGGACATGATCTACTAAAGGATCTCTATAAGTAAAACCCAATTCTTTCTCTATTACTTTTCGATAATATTGAGTTGAGGAAGTTCCTATTTCATAATTTAACTCATCCTCTATATTAGATGGAAAAAATTTTCTTTGAAGAGTAGAATAATAAGTTTCTTCTTCAGATGGAGAAACTAAGATTTGGAAAGGGGCAAACATGTATTTTAAATACGAATAAGGAAAAAATTGCTCAATATCTTCTCGAAAACCTGGAATTCCTCCCCATCTCTCTTCATATCTTTTAACTATTTTCTCCTGTCCTTGAAAAATATCTTTTACCAATCTTCTTACCAATTTTTTCGACTTCCTATCCCAGTTTATTCTTTTTCTTCCTATCCTGAAAATATCAATTGCCTCGCCCAAAATGTGAGAAGAAAATAAATAATTCTGCTCAAATGGAAATGGCTTTGGTTGAATACCTTTTCTTCGACATTCTTTCTTATATTTCTCATATTTTTCAATTGCCTCATCTGGAATCGTCTCCCAAGGGTGAAATTTATCTTCGGTATGATGTCCTTCTATAATCTTTACTTCCAACGAATATCTTTTATCAAAAATTAAATACTCAAGCACAAGAAGTGGCCTTATATTCATTCTACAATCTCCTTTTGATACAAAACATTCTTTGATAAAGTTCCAATCAATGGCTCCCATTTCAAGTTTTTTTGTCTTTGCAAGTTTCTTTACCAACTTTACTACTTCAGGAGGATTTTTGTCCCATTTTTTAAGTACTTGTAAAAGCTCTTTCTTTACTGCATTAGCTCTTCTTCTCTCTTCTTTGGTTAGACATTTTACAGTTGAAGGTAGAAAAATTAAAAATAGAGCTAACCAAACTGCTCTTCGCACTTCCATCACCTCCTTATTTTTAAGGTACGCTATAAATTTTAGCATAACTAACTTAAAAAATCAATTTGAAATTGACATTTTAAACCAGAAACTTATAATTAAACTATGACTCTATTTCAAGTCATAATTTTAGCTATCTTGCAAGGAATTACCGAATTTATCCCAGTTTCCTCTTCAGGTCATCTGGTAGTAATTCCTAAATTTTTAAACTGGCCATCACCTCCTTTGATATTTGATATAGCTGTTCATTTTGGCACTTTAATAGCAGTTTGTTTATTTTTAAAAAAAGAAATTAAAGAAATTATATCTAAAGAAAGAAAACTAATAGAGCTTTTAATTATAGCAACCATTCCTGCTGGAATAATTGGATGGTTTTTTGGAAGTGAAATTGAAAAATTTTTCAGCTCTCCTGGTTGGGTTGCTTATTTTTGGATAATTGGTGCTCTTTTTATGTTAATTTCTGAAAAAGCTAAAACCAGAAAATGGCTTAATGAAATTAAAATTTCTGATTCCTTTTTAATAGGAATAGCCCAAGCCGCCGCAATTTTTCCTGGTATATCTAGATCAGGTGTCACTATTGCAGCCGGAAGGCTTCTAAAAATAAAAAGGCCTGCTGCAGCTATCTTTTCTTTTTTAATGCTTATTCCTGTAATTTTAGGAACCTTAATTTGGCAGGCTAATAAACTTAATTCGCTCTCCATTGATTGGTTATCCCTTTTTATAGGATTTTTAATCTCAGCAATAAGTGGTTATCTTGCTTTAAAGTTCTTATTAATTTATTTAAAAAAAGGAACTTTAAATATATTTGCTTATTACTGTATTTTTCTTGCCTTAATTACATTAATTTTAAGCTAAAATGATCCTTATTCTCTGCGGAGAAGATACTTATAGATCTAAAAAAAGGCTTGCCGATTTAAAAGAAAAATTCCTTTTAAAATATGGGAATTTAAATTTGATTGAATTCACTAAAGAAAATTGGGATTTTGAAAAATTTAAAGATTCTATTTTTTCTGAGCCATTTCTTTCAGAAAAAAAACTTATAATTTGTAAAGAAATTTTATCAAAAGAAAAAATAAAAGAATTATTTGATCTTGTTCCAGAAAATGTTATTTTAATCTTTTGGGAAAAAGAGTGTCCCTCCTTTGAATTAAACAAAAAAATAAAATTAGAAAAATTTGATTTACTTAATGACCTCAGCCTGAAAAATTGGATAAAAAATGAAATTAGAATTAGAAAAAGTAAAATTACTGAAACAGCAATTGAAAAACTCATTAGCTATATTGGAAACGACCTCTGGCAACTATCAAATGAAATTGACAAATTAATTGCTTTTACTAAAGGAAATACCATCACTTCTAAAGAAGTAGATCTTTTAGTAAGAGCAAAACTATCTGCTAATATTTTTTCTCTTTTAGATGCTTTAGCGGAAAAAGATCTTAAAAAAGCCATAAAAATTTATCATAATTTTTTAAAACTAGGAGAGGATGTTCTTTATTTATTTAATATGATAATCTATCAATTTAAGAATCTACTTTTAATTAAAGATGTACAAATTTCTAAAACCTCTTTTAAAAATTTAGAACTTCATCCTTATGTATTGAAAAAATCTTTATCACTTGCTAAAAATTTCACCCTTGAGGAATTAAAAAAAATTTATCAACTTCTCCTTGAAACAGATATTGAAATAAAGACAGGAAAAAAAGAACCTGATCTAGCTTTAGATCTTTTAATTACTGAAATTTGTACTCTTCCATCTCTCCCCAATTCTCACCAATAGAGACATCAACTAGAAGGGGAACTTTTAATTTAACAACTTCCTCCATTATTTTTTTTATCTCTTTTATAAATTTTTCGATTAACTCTTCTTTAACTTCAAAAAGCAGCTCATCATGAACTTGAAGTAATAATTTTATTTGATTTTCTCCCATTAGAATCTTTTGATGAATTTCTATCATTGCTAGTTTGATTATATCAGCTGCTGTTCCTTGAATAGGATGATTAATTGCCATTCTTTCTGCTGCTGCCCTAATATTATATACTCCAGAATTTATCTCAGGAATAAATCTCCTTCTTCCAAATAAAGTTTCTACCCATCCATTTTCTCTACAAAATGAAAGTGTATTTTCTATATATTTTTTAATTTTCGGATAACATTTAAAATAATTTTCAATATATTTCTGAGCATCTTCCTTTTTCATTCCTGTTGCCTCTGCAAGGCCAAAAGGAGACATTCCATATAAAATTCCAAAATTTATTGTTTTTGCTGCTCTCCTTAGATCAGGTGTTACTTGAGAAGGAGGAACTTTAAATATAAAACTAGCTACTTCTTGATGAATATCCTTTCCTTCTTTAAAAGCTTTTATCATATTCTCATCTTCTGCAAGATGGGCAGCTAATCGAAGCTCAATTTGGGAATAATCCGCAGAAACAAATTTAAACCCATTTTCAGCTATAAAGGCCTTTCGAATTTTTTTTCCTAAATCCCCTCTTATAGGAATATTTTGTAAATTCGGATTAGAAGAAGAAAGTCTTCCGGTTGTAGTTATTGCTTGATTAAAAGAAGTATGAACTCGTTCTGTCTTTTCATTAACTAAAAGAGGTAAAGCGTCTACATAAGTTGATTTTAATTTTGTAAGCTCTCTATATTCTAAAATCAGGTCAATAATAGGATGAAGACCTCTTAGTTTTTCCAGTTCTGTAGCAGCTGTTGATCTTCCTGTCTTTGTTTTTTTAACCTTTTCTGTAAGCTTAAGTTTATCAAAAAGAACTTCTGCCAATTGTTGGGTAGATCTAATATTGAATTCACATCCTGCTAAATCATAAATTGATTCCTCTAGATTTTTTATTTCCCGCTCTAATTCTTTTGAAAAATCTTTTAAAAAATTTACATCTATTTTTACTCCATTAAATTCCATCCATCCCAAAACCTTTATTAAAGGAATCTCTATCTCGTAAAATATTTTTTTAATCTCTGGTTCTTTCTCAAGTCTCTCTTTATAAATTTTTCTAAGACGCAAACTTAAATCAGCATCTTCACAAGAATAAAAACATGCTTTAGAAATAGGAACCTGATCAAAAGAAAGTTGATTTCTTCCTCTTCCTATTAGATCTGAGATTGGCATCATTTGATATCCTAATTCTGTAAATGCTAGAGCTTCTAATTTTGGAGCTCTTCTTCCTTCCAAAAGCCAAGCTGCAATCATGGTATCAAATTCTATATTTTTAATCTCAATTTGATAATTTAAAAGAACAACGAAATCAAATTTCAAACTATGACCATATTTTGGGATTTTGGAATTTTCTAAAACTGGTTTAATTTTTTTAAGTACCAAATCTAGATCAAGTTGCTCTCCACTTCTATGTCCAACTGGTAAATAAAATGCCTCTCCTTCTTCTATTGCAAAAGAAATACCAACTAATTTGCAATCCATTGGATCAGGCCCAGAAGTTTCAAGATCAATAGCAAATCCATCTGAATTAGAAAGTTTATTAATTAATTTGTCTAAATCTTTTTCATTGGTGATAAGCTGATAATCTTGTTTTATTTTCTTTTTTACTTCGGGTTTTTCTGAAATCTTTAAAATCTCCGAGAGGCGATCGAGTAAGGTTTTAAACTCTAGCTCTTTAAACAACTTAACTACTTTTTCTTTATCAATCTCAGATATTTTACATTTCTGAAAATCTAGTTTTAAAGGAAGATCTTTTATCAATCTAACAAGTTTTTTAGAAAGAAAAGCACTTTCTTTCCCTTTCTCTAATTTTTCTTTTAAACTCAAGGGTTTTATTTTTTCTAAATTTTTATAAATATTTTCTAAAGAGCCATATTTAATCAAAAGCTCTATTGCTGTTTTTTCTCCAATCCCTTTTACTCCAGGAATATTATCAGATGGATCACCACGTAAAGCTTTAAAATCAATAAGTTTTTCGGGATCTATTCTGTATTTTTCTTTCACTTTTTCTTTATCATAAATAATCGTCTCTGTAATCCCCTTTTTTAAAGTGTAAACTTTTGTATCCTCATCAACGAGCTGAAGGGTATCAAGATCTCCTGTAACAATTATTGTCTCAAGTCCTTCTTCTCCTGCTTTTTTATCAATGGAAGCAATAATATCATCAGCTTCATATCCTTCTAATTCGAAAATAGCTATATTTAGAGCATCAACCACCTCTTTTACTCTTTTTATTTGATCATAAAGTTCAGCAGGTGCTTTAACTCTTGTTGCTTTATATTCTTTAAATTCCTCATGTCTAAAAGTTTTTGCTGGATAATCAAATGCACAAGCAATATAATCGGGTTTTAACTCAGAAATTGCTTTCAAAAGAGTTGAAGTAAATCCATAAACAGCACCGGTTGGTTCTCCCTTTTTAGTAGTTAAAGGAGGTAAAGCATGGAAAGCACGATGAATAAGGGCTGATGCATCAACTAAAACCAATTTTTTCTTTTTAGCTTCCATAAAGCACCTCTTTAACTATTTCTTTATCACTCCAAGGAATTAATTTCTCTCCTATTGCCATTTTTGTCTCTCCTCCCTTTCCTGCAATTAAAACAACATCTCCTTCCTGAGCCAAATTGATAGCTCTTTTAATTGCTTCTTTTCTATCTAAAATTTCTTCATAAATTAATTTCCTAATACCTTGTTTAATATCTTTTATAATTTGAGCAGGATTTTCATCATAAGGATCATCGGTTGTCAAAATAATCAGATCAGCATATTTTTCAGCTATTTCTCCCATTATAGGTCTTTTTGATTTATCTCTTCCTCCTCCTGGTGCTCCAAAAACTAAAATTAATTTATTTGGTCTAAACACTTCTTTTATAGTTTTTAAAATCTCCTCTAAACTTCTTGGCTCATGAGCATAATCTATAATAACAGGGAAATCCTTTTTTATAATCTCAAACCTTCCAGGAACCCCCTCAAATTTCTCTATTGCTTTTTTAATTTCCTCAGCTGGAAATCCTAATGTAAAAACAGTAGAAAAAGCAGCTAAAATATTTAAAACATTAAAACTACCAATTAATTTGCTTTTAATATGATAAGTTTTTCTTTCTTTTGAAAGTTCCAAATCAAATTCTGTTCCATTTCTATCGACAGAAATATTTTTTGCAATAAAAAAATTAGAAAGCTTATTTTTAACTTCTTTTTCAATTTCTTTAGTCCCATAACCAATTTTGATCCTTGCAGGAAATTTTAAAAAATACTCGCTTGTTTTATCATCTAAATTGACCACACTAATTCCTTTTTTTCCTAGTTTTTTAAACAGCTTTCCCTTTGCTTCTTTATATTTTTCAAAACTTCCATGAGCTTCTATATGCTCCTTAAATAAATTTGTAAAAACTGCCACTTTAAAATCTATCCCTAAATGTCTGAATTGTTTTATGCCTTCAGAAGAAACCTCTATCACTGCATAATTGCACCTGTTTTTTACCATTTCAAAAAGCCTTTTTTGAAGCAAAAACCTGCCAGGCATCGTCATTTTTGTTTCATTTGGATAAATTTTAGTTCCTTCTGACCAATTCACAGTTGAGGTAAATCCTGTTTTTTGGCCTAATTTATTTAATATATAAGCTATCAAATTCACTACAGTAGACTTTCCTTTTGTTCCTGTCACCCCAATGACAGTTAATTTTTTTGAAGGAAATCGATAAAAAAGTGCTCCAACCAAAGCAAGTAAAAAATGATAAAAAGAAATCAAAAATTTAGGAATTAATTTTTTAATTATTTTTTTCATCAGAATCA
>CAZICA010000008.1:0-19006 GCA_964537705.1 uncultured Candidatus Saccharibacteria bacterium | reverse complement strand
CACGCTTTAGCGCGATGGTTTGCAAGTCGAAGCCAGAGAAAGTAAAAAGCAAAAAAATGGATTGGAATTTATTTTTATAAATTTATCTAAACTTTTTTATCTTAAATGTCTGAGGGTCTATCTCTATTCTATCTCCTCTTTTAACCTCTTCTTTTAAAATAGCTTTAGCTAAAGTATTTTCTATTTTTCTTTGAATTATTCTTCTCATTTCTCTGGCGCCAAATTTAGGATCATATCCTAAATCAACTATTTTTTCTTTCAGGGCATCCGTGATTAGAAATTCTATTTCTTTTTCCTTTAATTTCTTGGCTAATTTTTTAAGCAAAAGTTCGGCAATATTTAAAAGATTTTCTTTGGTCAAAGGTTTGAAAATCACTACTGCATCAAACCTGTTAACAAATTCTGGTCTAAAAATTCCTTTTTTGAAAAGAAAATCTAATATTGTTTGTTTAACCTTTTTCCACGGAATTTTTTCTTTAATAGCTTCTAATATTATTTGATAGCCTGCATTTGAGGTTGCGATAATAATTGTATTTTTAAAATCTACTTTTCTTCCTAAACCATCAGTTAAGTGTCCCTCATCCAATACTTGAAGAAAAAGGTTTAATATATTCGGATGAGCTTTCTCAATTTCATCAAGCAAAATCAAAGAAAAAGGATTTTCTCTTACCTGGGTTGTTAATAAGCCTTCTTGATTTATAGAACCAATCAATCTCTTAATATCTTTTATATTTTGAAATTCAGACATATCTAATCTGATCATTCTTTCCTCAGAACCAAAATAAATTTGAGCCAGTGCTTTTGAAGTCTCTGTTTTTCCCACTCCTGTTGGACCTAAAAATAAAAAACAACCCATTGGTCCTTTTCTAGTAGTAATTCCTGTTCTTGCTCTTCTTAAAGCTGAAGAAATTTCACTAACTGCCTCTTCTTGATCTATAATCCTTTGATGGATTAACTTTTCTAAATTTAGTAAAATCTCTCTTTCTTTCCTTTCTAGTTCTCCGACAGGAATTTTTGTTTTTTCATACACAATCTTTGCAACGTGCTTTGGTAAAACAATTTTTTCTTTTCTTTGAATAACCTGAACAACTATCTCATCTAAAAGCCTTAAAGCTTTTTCTGGAAAAGGAATTGCTGGTAAATATTTTTTACTTAAAATTAAAATGTCCCGAATAGCTGGATAAGAAATCAATATTTTATGTTTATGTTCTAATTTAAGAGCAAGATTTTCTAAAAGAGCCAATGTCTCTTCAGGCGTGGTTTCAGGAACCTCTATTTTCTCAAATAAAGCAAGGATAGAAGGATTCCTTTCAAGATTTTTATGAAGTCCCTCAAAAGAGGTAATTGCAATAAGCTTAAATTCTGGTAGTTGAAGATAAGGACCTATAACTCCTGAGATATCAATCACCCCTGGAGCGAATGTTCTTCCAATAAATTCATGGAAATGATCGATAATTAAAATGACATTCCCTGCTCGAACCACCTCTCTAAAAATTTTGTCTAAAACATTTTCTACCACTTCAGGATTTTGAAGTTGAGCTAAAAGAAAATGAAGATTCAACTTAATAAACCTTTTATAATTTAATTCTGGCAAGCTTTCTCCTAATAAACTTTTCTCAGCCAAAGCCCAAACTAAACTTTCTCTCCCACTACCTGGTTCACCTATAATTAGAACATTATTAATTTCACCCTTCCCAAGAATTCTTTCCATTGCCTCTAATTCTTTTCGATGGCCTATTATTTGAGGGAATTTTCTTTTCCTTATTACTTTACCAAGATCTATAGAAAATTTATCTAAAGTAACAGTATAACCTGCTGCCCAATCTTTTCCTATAGAACCTAACATCATTAAATTTTTCATCTTCCAAAATTTCTCTCTTTCTTTAATTCTTTTTTCTAAAGCCTCTTCCCATTCTGCTAAATGAATTATATCTCCAAGTTTTAAATTATTCTCTATTAAAATTTGTTTGAAAATTTGAGAAAGTTTAATGAAGCCGCAGAATAAATCCTGAATACCAATAAAGGAATGTGATCTTAAAATAGCTGATTTTAGACTTTCCAATAAAATTTTTTCTAATTCAATTTGTTCTGTTTCTTTTTTAAATTTTTCTTTTAATTGATCTGGATGTAAAAGAGCCCTGTAAAGAATAAAATGCAATTTTGGATGCTTTAAAAGAAAATAAAAAAGAACTTTGGATAAGATAATTTCTTTTGATTTACTATATCTAATAGTTTGAGAAATTGTCTTTACTGAATCAAAATCTAAAAATTCTGCCAAATTATACTTTTCTGGTTGCGAGAAAACTTCTTTAAGATCTATTCTTGGACTAAGATTTTTTAATTTTAACTCAAAAAATAATTCAAATTCTAAAAGAAAAAGACATAATCCTAAAGAAATTAAAGAAAAAGCTAAAGAAAAATAAATAGAAATTATAAAAAGGCCTAAAAAAAGGCCATTTTAAATATTTAGAAATTAGATAAAAATTTTCTAATTTAATTGCTTTAAAAATAACTGCCTTTTCTAAATCGAATTTAACCATAGCTTAATTCCAAAAAAGAGAGAAAATGTTGAAACTAAAGGTAAAATTAACCATCCTATTAGAACCAAAACTCCTCCAATAAAAATCAAAATTTCACAACAAATTCCCACTCCAATTAAAAAACTTCTCACACTTGCGCCAACAAATCGAGAAACTAGATTTGAAGTCCAAACCTCGAAATATTTTCTAATATCAAAACCTCGAGGATAAGACCAAATATATTTATGCCAAGGACTAAAAAGGGTTTTCAAGAGTAAAGGAATAGAAAAATAATTTAAACCAAACAAAAGAAAATTTCTCCAAGCTTTTAAAATACTAATAGAGGCATCGATAAAATGCCATCTAAACCATTGGAAAATTATATTTCCCAATTAACTCCTCCTATAAAATTATAACATATTTTTTAACAATTCAATTTATGATGGAATCAGTTTTTTAATAGATCTTAAAAGCTGATCCACTTTTTTATTTAATTTCTGTCTTGTCCACTTTCCGTCTCGATATTGAAAAACTAATCCAGCTTCAGCTAATTTCTGCAAATGCTTTGAAGTGCTTTTAAAATGAAGATTAATTTCCCGACTAATTTCTCCAACTCCTAAAGGAGTCTTATATCTTTGCAAAAGATCTAATATTTGAAGCCTCTTAGAATTTGCAAGAGCTTTTAAAATTTTCACTTCCTTTTCCATTAAATTATTGGACATTCGTGCGAATGTACAATTAAAATAAATAATTATTACTATAATTACTACTAAAAGAAATTAAATAATTTTATTAAAAACAGTACATAAAGGAGCAAATAAATCGATCCCTCCCAGATATGAACTCTCTTTGAAATGCCTGAAATAACAAACAAAACTGTTGCTACAACTAAAAAGGGAAGACCCACTGAAAAAGTTAAATTATCAATAGAAAGAGGAGATATTAAAGAAGGAACCCCTGTAATTAAAAGCACATTAAACACATTGGATCCAAATACATTTCCTAAAGCTATTTCATATTTCTTTTTAGCAGCAGCTTTTAAAGAAACAGCTAATTCTGGAAGAGATGTCCCAACAGCTAAAGCAAATATAGCAACTAAAGAAGAGGGGATTTTTAAAATTTCTGATAATTTAATTAAAGAATCGATTGTATAATTTGCTCCGATAATCAAACCAATAATTCCTAAAATCAAAAAGAGAAAAACTTTAAATCCAAGTCTTTCTCTTTTTTTAAACCAACCAAATATTTTTCGCTCTCTTCTATCAGCTCGAGAGGGTAAAACTTCAACTATTTTTTCTTTTTCCATTTCAGGTTCTTCCGCTCCTTTTCTTTGGGCAATAGTATAAAGCAAATAAATTAAAAAGGCGACTATAAGAAAAATCCCTTCGCTTAAAGAAATCCTTTTATCTAAACTTATAAGTACAAAAAGAGCTGTAGTCCCAGCTAAAAGTGGAGCATCTAAATCTATAAGAGATCTTTTAACAACCAAGATTCTGGCCACAATTGCAGAAAGTCCTACAATTAGAAAGATATTTGCAATATTTGATCCAATTACATTTGCTGCAACTATTTGACTTTCTCCTTTTAAAACTGCAGCAATCGAAGAAGCTAACTCTGGAAAAGAAGTTCCAATAGCAACAATTGTAACTCCAATGATAAAGGGAGAAATTTTTAAAGCAAGTCCAATTTTCTCAGCACTCTCAACAAACCAATCAGCTGATTTTACTAAAAGGGTTAAAGATAAAACAAAAATTAAAAGCCAAATTAAAATCATTTTTTATTCAATTAATCTGTATAAAGCTCTTGCTTCTTCTGGAGAAATATTATCAGATTTATCAGCTATAAATTTTCGGATTACCTTTCTTATCTCAAATTCAGAAACTCCTCCGCCGCCTTTGTATTTCTCAAATTCTTTCAAAATCTCTTCTCTTTGAGATGGAGAAAGAATTTTTATCTGCCAAAGTTTTTGTCTGATTTCTCTAATTGAAAGTTTTCTCTCCATATTTATTTTAAGTTTATCTTAACTTTTATATAAAGTCAATGGATGATATAATCGAATTAAGAAAAATGAAGGATAAAAAACAAGAAAAAGAAGAAAGAATTAAAGAGTTAAAAGAAAAAGTAAAAAAGGTTACTGATGCTTTAGGAAAGAAAATTGATCGGGGGATAAGATCTACTGTAGTTTATCTTAATGCTCTTTCGATCTTAACAACAGGCTCATGCCAAGGGCATTTTAGAAAAGATCTTGTTCAAGGTCCATTTATAGACATAGGACTAAGTGAGCCAAAAGAAGCAAAAAGAAATAAAGAATTAGTAAAAAAAACAAAACTACTTCTTAAAAAATTTTATAAAATAAAAAAACCTTTAAGATCTGATGTAAAAATTAAAATAAGAAAAATAGGTATTTTCAATGCCATAAGATTAGAACCTAAAGGAGAAAATAAACTGGAAAATTTATCAACTGAAGAAAAGAAATTATATATAAAATTAGCCCAAAAGGAATTTAAAAGATTTACTAAATTTTTAGAAAATGAATTTAAAAAAGATTGCTAATTTTATTTTTTAACTGCTAATAATATAGAAAGATATTCACGAACAGATAAATTTTTATGCCTATCTATAAATTCCTTTGGCACATCTTTAAAAAGTTTTTCTAGTAATTTCCAATAACCTATTCTTTCAGAAGGAGAAATATGTTCGGGCATTACCTTCCAAGAGGTATCAGTAAAATCTTTATACAAAGCCCAAACTGGTTTTTCTCCGCCAAAAGTAAATTTATTGTAATTATAGATTAATCCCCTTCCTAAATAATCTTTGATTTGCTCCTCAGTAGCTCTAAAGATAGTTTCTATTGTTTCAGAAAGAGAAACTTTAACAGCACTGATTTCTTCTCCACTTAAAGGAGAAATTTCTATAGTTGCTGTTCCAACACTTTCTTTCGATGGTAGCTCTGTTAAATCTTTTAAAGTAGCAGCTGGATTCCATTTATGTTCCGCAAGTTTATCTATTAGTTCACTTGTTACAGGACGATCTGGAAATTGCTCTTTAAAAGCAGAAACAAAAGTTTTTATAGCCTCATTATGATAAGAGATTGCCTCACATTGATCTTCTGTCAAAGCAGTAGCTTTCTCTCCTATTTTCTTTAAAAACTCTGGTTCAATTTTTGAAAGGTCTAATTTAAATCCGACATTTATCTTATCTATATCTTCTAAATTAAATTTTGAAGGATCTGCTGCAATTTTATCTTTTATAGCATCGATAATATATGTTTTTCTTGGTTCGTCTAATCCTTTGAAAAATTTCCCCCAATTATCATCTTTTTCCAAAGCTTTCTCTATCAATTTCCAAAGAGAGTCTCCTTTTTCTGCCTCAACTGCTTCTAGATGAGGTAAAGGTTCTGGCGGTTTTAAAAATTCTATTTCTTTTGTAGTTTCTAAATGAGCTTTTATCACTTCTTTAGCCTCAGAAGGAGTTGTCTCTGCTGCTTCAAAATAATGAGAAAGCCAAGTTAGACCTCCAAAAATCAAAGCGGAACTGGCTCCAGCAGCTAACCATCTTTTAATAGCTGCTTTTCTTTGTTTATCTGCAGTCTTTTCTACTGCTTTATCTATCTCCTTTAGCTCTTGATTAAATCTTTCTATTAAAAACTTGTTTATATCTTCTATATCCTTTCCTTCTTCAAGAGATTTTTTCAATTTTTCTTTTAAGACTTCATTTTCTTTTTCTCTAAGTAATTTAAGAAAGCCTGCGTTTGCTCCTATTGCTTTCTCTAAACTAATTCCTTTTCGTTCTTGAATTGCTCTAAAATTTCTAATTTCTTCTGCTAATTTCTCTGGAGTAAGTTTAAGTTCTTCTAATTTCTTATTAAAGGCTTTTTCTTTTTCATCTTCAGGTGCCTTTTCCCATGCTTTTTTAAGTTTCCCTATATGAGTTTTTGCTAATTTTTCACCAAGTTTTTCAAAAGCAGCCTCAGTGGCAATAGCGGTACTAATACTTGCTAAAGTTCTTCTTGCAGCAATTAAAGGGAGAACCAAATAAAAATGACCACTTCCTACAGCAATGGTTGAAGCTGCAAATAAACCAGCACTTACTCCCAATCTAAGCCATTTATATTTTCGCCATTTAGTCTTGAATTTTTCTATTAAAGGTAATTCTTTTTCATTTAAAAGTTGTTTTTCAATTGCTTCATTTTCTTTTCTATATTCATTAAGTAATAGATTTACTTTAATTGAATTTTCTATTTCTTCTTTTAATTCTTCCTCTGATTTTTCTGGAAACCTCTCTTTAGATTCCTTCAATCGTTCATCAATTGCTTCTTTATATTTTTTTTCTTTAAGCTTTTCGAATTCAAGGGTCACTTTCTTTTCTATAAACTCTGCTCTTTTATTTTGATATTTTTCTTTAGCTTCTCTTAATCTATCAGCTGCTTTCTCTGGATTTTTTCTAATAAGCTCCTTTAATTCTGTAAGAAAAGGAACTCTTCCATAGAAAGCTTTTCTAAGTTGTAAATATTCTTTTCTTGCTTCAGCTAATTCGTTTTCTAATTTCTCAAGTTCTAATTTCTCAAGTTCTTCTGCCTCTTCTTTTTCTTTCACTTCTAATTCTTCTTCTGCTGCTTTTTTTTCTTTTTCAGAAATTTCTTTAGAGGTTTCCTCTGCTTTTAATTTCGCTAATTCAGCAGAGGTTAAAAGTTCTCCTTTTTCTTTTTTCTCTTTTAATTCTCTTTTTTCTCTAATTCTTTCTATTTCTTTTTCTGCTTTCTCTCGTGCTAATTTTAATTCTTCTTCTTCTTCAGGAGTTCTTTTTCTTCCAATTTCCTCAATTTTTTCAATTTTTGAATTTTCCTCTTCCATTTTAAACTCCAACCAATCTGGCCACCTACGCGGTGGTATTTATTGGTTAAATAAAGGGAAATTAAAGATGTTTAAATAAAGAAACTAGTTCTTCTTTAAAAGAAAGAACCTCAGCTAATACCAGTTCTTCTAAATTTGGCACTTTTTCTTTTAAAAATTCATCAAGCTCTTTTTCTTTTCCTTTTTCCAATAACTCATCCATCTTTTTTCTGTCTTCTTCTGTTAGAAAATCAAGAATTCGTAAAGTAATCCGATCTTCAATTAACTCTCCCATTTTTGTAAGTAAATCTCTTTTTTGATCCTCAGGCAAATCTTCTAATCCTAAAAGCTCTAAAATGTCTTTTTCTAAAATTTCTAAATTCATGGTTTTTATTATTATTACGAATATTATTCTCCTGCAAAAGCTCTTTTTGCAGCTTCAAGTTCTTTCAATTGTTTTGGAGAAGAAGTTATAATTTGATCTTCAGTAAAAGAAGCATAAACTTTAATGGCAACATGATTCATTCCAGCAAAAAACAAACCTTCACCAACCTCAGCTTCAAGTAATAGAAATTTTTCTCCTTCGGTTAAATTAAAAGTCTCAGCAACTACATCTATTGAGGCAGGAGATTGCTTCATTAAAAGCTGGATCGATGAGTTTGTTACAATCGCTTTCCCATACTTTGAACCTAGAAAATCCTCCACATCTTGAGTAATTGTAGTTAATCCTAGTAAATATTTTCTACATCTTTTTGCTATTGAATAGAGAAATTTTGCTGCATCTTCATGCTGCATCATCCACCAGGCCTCATCAACTATAAGCAATCTTTTTCTTCTTTCTCGCCTTATTCTAGTCCAGATAAAGTCCATTATCATATACATTGCAATAGGTCTTAAACTCTCTTCTAAATCTCGGATATTGAAAACAACAAATCCTTTTGCTAGATCTACATTTGTTGGTTGATTCAAAAATCCTGCAAAAGTTCCTGTAACATATTTCTCTAATTTAGAAACCATTTTTTCCGCTCCTTTCATATTTTTTAAAACTTCATACAAATCAGAAATAAGAGGAGCGGGTTTGGCCTGAGTTTTTGGATCAAAAGTGATATCTTTTAGAGCATAAACTTCTAAAAATGCTTTATCTAAAATTGCACTTTCCTCAGCAGTAACTCCTCCTAACATAAGTCGTAAAAGTCCGTGAAGCATTGCAATATTTGATCTTAAATTATCCTCTCCTTCAGCATAGCTAGCATCAGGGGGTAAAGGAGGTAGATCAAAAGGATTGATTCTTTTATCTGATCCTAAAGAAACAGGAATATAGGTTCCACCAACAACATCACATAAATTATGATATTCATCTTCAGGATCTATAACTATAATATCAATTCCCCACATCAAAGATCTTAATGCTTCAAGCTTTACTGCATAAGATTTACCAGCACCTGACTTTGCAAAAACAACCATATTTGCATTCTCAAGTGAAAATCTATCAAATAAAATCAAAGAATTATTATGTCTATTTATTCCATAAAGAACCCCCTCATTTGAGGTTAAAGACATTGAAGTAAATGGAAATGTAGTTGAAAGAGCGCCGGTATTTAAATTTCTTCTAATATCTAATTTATCTTTTCCTAAAGGTAAAGTGGTTGAGAAACCTTGTTCCATTTGTAAAATAGCATGTTTAGTATAAACCAAAGAGCCTCCTAAAATTGATTCAATTCTTGAAGTTAATTTATCTAACTCTTCTTTTGATTTAGCATATAAAGTGAAATAAAGAGCAAATTGGAATAGTTTTTCTTCTCCTTTTGTTAATCTATCTCTTAAAGTTTCAATATCGGTAATAGCTGCCTCAAGTTCTGGCGATCTAACCATCCCTCTTTCTCTTTCAAGAGCAATTGCAGATTCAATCTGACCAGCTTTTCTTCGAAGCATTTCTAAAACCTTCTTTGTTTCCTGAGGATAGATAAACATTGCAATGTCACAGGTAGCATCAATATTTATTAGAGGAGAAAGCCAGTTTGTATAAAGATATCGAGGATAGGTGAAGGTAAATAAAGTTCTAACATAGGTGTTGTTAAGCATCATATAGTTTGGAGTAATCTTTACTGCTGAAGGAGCAATTAAATCTCTTATTCCAGCAATACCTCTTTCATAAGCCTCTCTAGCTTCTTTTATTCTTTTCTCTTCCTCTAATTTCGCTCTTCTTTCTTCTTCTAATTTTTTTCTTTCTTCAGGAGATAATCGACGACCAAAGAAAGAAAATAAAAATTTTTTAGAAGGCTTTTCAATTGGTTTTTCCGCCTCCTTTTCCAACTTAGCTAACTCCGCTGCTTTAATTATTGGTTCTGGTTTTTTGTTTAAATTTTTTTCCATTTAAATCTCCATTTCCTCTGGTAATTTCTCAATTATTTCTGTAGAAATTTGAGATATTGAAGGTAATTTTTGTTTGGTAGCTGTTTCTGGATTATAAAAATTATAAAAGAGTTCTATAAGCTCCTGAGTATTTAATTGAACTGCTCTTAAACCAATTGATCGAAGACCTGAAGCAACCATTTCTGCTCTTTCAAGTAATTTTCTTTTATTTTCCTCAAAAGAAGTTGTTTGCTTCTGAGATGGAGAAGGAAACAATTTTTCTAAAAATCCTGTTGGTTTAACCGGAGCTGGATAATAAGGTACCACAACATAAAATCTCTTTTCCATTATATTAGCAATAGTTATAAGCCTTTTTATAAATTCAATATAATCGGTAATCTGAAGTTTTATAAGCTCAGAAGTCTCAACTGCCTTTCTTTCTTCTAATCTTCTTAGATAATCATCTATCTCAAGCCTTCTAGAAGAGATAACAATTTGAATTGGGAATTCCAAACTATTTAGAAAAGCTTGGTAAGCATAAATTATTGAATTTCTCTCTATCTCTGACTTAAGTTCAAAATTAATAGAAGAAACTAAAAGAACAGCCCTTAAGCTGCCATCTTTTAAGACAACAACACCTTCTCGAATTTCTGAGATATCGAGATATTTCTGAGTTGCTTTTGTAGCAGGTTTTTTTTGCATTTAAATTCCTGTTTTAATTATCTAAAATTTATCTAATTATACTCAATATCTAAAAACTTTGGCCTGAACTATCCCGCTTTCCTTTTCTTTAGACTATCGCGCCCTCCTCTTCTCTGGCTTTAGTTTATATTGCGAGCTAAAGCTCGCAAGTCCAGTGGAAAGTGATAGTTTTTAGTTTTACGTTTTTCGTTTTTCGCTTTACGCTTTACGCTTTTTAATTATATCTTACTCTTTTTCTCTCTTCAATATCTCTTCTAAACTTGTTCCAATTATTTTAAGTTCTTCTTCTGGAGCCTTTTCTTCTTCAACTTTAAGAGCTTTTTCAAATCCTGCAAATACATCCTCTAGCTCTCTTTCCTGCTCTAAAGTAATTGGATAAGTTGGTGCTTCCTCAACTGAAGAAACTATCCTTCCTTTAAGCTCTCTTTCTTCAACCTCTTCTTTCTTCCATCCTTTTGTATCAACTATCATTGCCAATTCTTCTAATTTGGATCTAAAGCCTTTTTGAGAAACTGCTCTTTTAACCTCTTTTGGCACTGCTTTTGGAACCCTTGCCACTATCTTTATCTCCTCAATCTCTGGTATTTTCATCCAATATCTTTCTTTTGGAACTATGGCATAATTTATCGCTGCTTGAAGAAAATATATAAATGGTCTTTCGTTAACTTTAACAAATGTTAAAGCACCAGAAAGAGCTAAAACAGGAAGAGCCACTAAAAAGAAGATAAAAGGAGAAACTTTCCAAAGCATAAACCAAAGCAAATAGGTAGTAATTCCTCCACCAACTAGATAAAGGAATTGCTTTAAGGTGAAAGGACCTATTATTTTATCCTCAACTTCAATAAACTTTGGAACAATATATCTTAATTCTGCCATCTTATCCCTCTTTTGGTTTTAATATATTTGTTTTTAACTCTTCCAACTTTTCTTTTTCTAATTCTTCTTTAAATTTATCTATAGCAATCTTTTCTTGGACTTTATAAGGTGCTCCTGCAAGCTCTGGTCGTTTTTTAATCTCTTCTTCTATAATTATTTTTAATTTATCTGGTGGAACCTTTTCTTTTTCTACTTCCAATTTAAGATCAGCCACATCTTTTCTTGCTTTAAGCCAATATTTAAGCTTTTCTGGGGTTAAATCTCTTATAGCTGAAACTTCTGGACCATAATGCTTTTTTGCCCTTTCTACAACTTTATTTCTTTCATCTTTCGGAGTAGTTTCTAACTCATTTAAAAATCTTTCAGCTGAAGTACTTTCTTGAATAAAATATTTTTCTTTCCCTCCCATACGAGCAATAAACGCAGAATCTCTTTCTCTAGCAGTTAATAATTTATGTTGCGAATCAATATTATAAACTTCAGCTTTTCTTTCGATAGCTTCAATATTTTTAAGTCCCCGAATATGAGAGGAATATTCCACTATATTTGGGAATGCTTCTTTTTTAATATTCCACTTATCTGCTAATTCTGCATCACTCACCCCTTTTTCCATAGCTTCTCTCACTTCTTCTCTAATATCTTCTGAAAGTTTTTCTATTTCTTTTTCAGCTGCTTCTTTTAATTCAGGAGTTTTAATTCTCTCTTCAAGTTCTTTTTTAGCTCTTGCTAATTCCTCAAATTCATCGCCTTTCATCTTTTCTATTTTTATAACCTGTGGATTTTCACCAGGAATTGAATCAGCTGTAATCGGCCTTGTAAATCCAGCTTCACTTTTGATAAAACCATATTTTCTTAAATAATCTCTCATTTCTGGAGCATCATCATCTGAACTCATTGCCTTTCTTTCAGCCACTATAAGAGCTCCATGAAGTCTTCCAAGCCGAGCAGCAGGATATTTAGTATGAGTCTTAGCAAATTCTTCGGGATCTCTCCAAAATTCTACAGCTTCATCTTTTGACATTCCTAATTTTTCAAGTTTTTTTTCTATATCCTTTTTTAAATAATCTGTTGTTGATCCTTTTAAAGCATTAATTTCATCTCCTCGAGCAGCACTCATTGCTGCTATCCTTCCTACCACTCCTTTTGTTATCCTTGTTTCTAACGCAGCTTTTTCTATTTCCTTTTGCCTTTCTTTTTCTCCTATTTTTGTTGCTGCCTCCATTCGTTCGAAAAAACCTCCTTTAGGAGCTAATCTTCTTTTTATCTTAAGACCTATTCCAGCAGCAGTGGTCTTAGCTGCTCTACCTGCATAACTCTTTATCCATTTTCCTGGACCATATTTACTCACTGTCGCCATAACCATCCCTCCCATCTTTAAAGGATAAGTAGCAGCTATATACATCATCACCGCAGCAATAATAAGTTCCATAATTATAGATCCTGATACTCCGCCTATTTGAGGAGCTGGTTGTGCGTGAAGGAGAGGTTTCCTTTGTTCTCCGATACCAGTTATAAATAAATGTGCCATCCATAAGCAAAATGCCACAGCTGGTCCCATAAAGACCCAGTTTAAAAACATTCTCCACCACATCCCAAAATATTTTTTGGTCCAAGGAAGGATCATACAAATATACGGAGCAGCTGAAAAGATATACAAAATATTTATCACTGCTACCCTAACCCATAAGATTATATAAAGATATAAACTAATAAGAATAAAAATGGCTCCAAATGCGAGTTTGAATCCACTTGCTATAAGATTTCTCCAATTACCATTTGTAATGTTTAATAAGTTACCCCTTGTATTGTCAGACAAATGAGAAGAGAACTCTGGAATATTGCCTATAAAATTTTTTTGTAATAAATCGCTTACTTTTATTATTTCCTCACAAATAAGCATGGAAAGATTTACTAGAACTATTGCTATAAACAAAGAAACTAACATTCTTCTCCAATCAATTCCTTCCCATGAAATTCTTAAAGTAGCTGAAATAGCTATAAATAAGAAAACTAAAACAAAAGCTAAATTAATGTATTTTCTAATTTCTCTCCAAAAATCTTTTGCCACAGGATCAATTTTTTCAATGCTTAAAACATCTTCTAATCCTTTCATGGAAAAATCTAAAAGAGCACTTAAAACTTTTCCTCCCACACATAACATATTACAAACCCCCCATTCTAAAGGTTTTGTTAAATTAGGACAATTACATTCTTTTATCCCTCCTATACTCTGGGTAAATGTCTTCTCTTCCTCTGCTCCTGGATGATGTTGTAAGGCACTTTCTCTAAATGAAAGAATAAAAGCAGGTTGAGGACCACATTTGTCACGAGGTCCACTACAGGTTTCACATCTTGCTATGCCACAATATCTATATCTATTTCTATATCTTTCTACATACCAAAATCCATTTTTACTCTCTCTATAAGGAAGAGTTAATATTTTTGGCTTAAGCTCTAAAAAACCTCCTGTTGTCACCTTTTGATGACCGTAAACCTCTATAGAAGTTATAGGCTGAATCTCAGAAGGGATATTTAACTCTTCAAATTTCTTTGGAGACAATACGCTTAATTGACAATTACTTTTATGTAATGAAAATTCAAAATTCCCAACAATTTTTCCTTGGGTAGGTGAATGTAAAGTGCCTTCTTTTTTTAAAATTTGAGCAAGCCAAGGACCTCCGTTGGGAATTCTTAATTCTAAAGTTAAACTTTGTTTTTCAAAATCTACTTCTTTTGCACTTTCATCAATCTTTAACCTACCCATTATTGAATAATGCTCAAAAGAATCATCTCCTAAGATTGAGAAAATTCCTTTGATTTTTTCTTTAGCTTCCACTTCTTTTCCGCTTTTATAATATTCGATCCAATCCCAATTAGTTCCATCCCATCGAGCTACTAAATGCCATCCATAAGTAGAATGATTTCCTACCTTAATATAATCACCTTCTACTGATTGATAAATGTAGGTTACACTAGGAAGACCTCCAGTAACCACTCTTTGCCAAGCTATATCATTTGATCTAGCTACTAAATAATATTTCTTCTCTGTCTCCTTTTCTTTTATCCAACTCCCATCTTCTTTTGCTAAAAATCCAGCTTCGCCTCTAATTAAACCTCCAAATCCTCCTATACCATCTGCTTTAGCTTTATAAGTGGAGAAATAAACAGAGAACAAGTTTAAAAGAAGAAAAAATATCAAAATTTTTCTTAAAACTCTCATTTTATCCTATGCAAACTTGATTACGGCCGTTTTGTTTTGCTTTATATAAAGCAGAATCTGCTTTTTTAATTAGGTCAGAAATAGCAAAATCAGCTAAAGGAAATTCGGATAAATGCTCTTTCTTTAAATGAGAAACTCCAACTGAAACTGTAATATTAGAAAAGTTTTTATTTTCTAGCTCAATTATCTTATCTCTTTCAATTTTTCTTCTTAATCTTTCTGCAACTTTCAATGCCTTTTCTAATTCAAAATTTGGAAGCAAGATAATAAACTCTTCTCCCCCATATCTAAAAACCAACTCTTCTTTTACATGTTTTTTTAAAATCTCTGCTATCTTTCTAATGACCAAATCTCCAATCTGATGCCCTAGACCATCATTAATTTTCTTAAAATGATCAATATCGATCATTAAAAGAGATAAACAATTAAGTTTCCCTTCCTTTAGTTCATCTAAATGAAAAGAAAGGGTTTCAAAAAGGGGTTTTCGATTTAAAAGACCTGTTAACTCATCAAAATTTGCTTTTTCTTCGTTTTTAATAGCTAAAACAGACAACCAAAAAAGAGCCTCTTCTGAAGAAAGGGCTCCTTTTTCTAGTAAATTAAAAATATCTTCTGCTTTTAAATTAGCTAGATTTTTCCTTTTTAAAAGGATTTTTCCAAAATTTTCAGCTAATTTTTGTATTCTTTTGTTTTCGATTAAATCCATTTTGTTTTTGTTTTTCCTCAATCTTTCGGAATTATTTTAGTATATCACATTTTTTAAAAAAAATCAAGTCTTATTCTTGCCTTTAAAATTTAAATGAAATATAATTAAATTAAAGTAAATTTAAGAGGAGGACCCCTATGCCAGAGGAAAAAAAGAAACTTATCTTAGCAGGAATACTTACAGTAATTATTTTTGCTGTAGGTTTTTTTATTTATCAGCAATTTCTAGCACCAGGAAAATTAATTATCACCCCTATTCCAACTGGTGTTGATATTCAAATAAACGGAAAATTGTATAAAAATGTAATTGATCCTTTAAAACTAGATCTTCGAACTGGGAATTATAAAATAAAATTGAGTAAAAAAGACTATTTTCCAAAAGAAGATTTAATTAAAATTAAAGGATTTAAAACTTTAAAAAAAACCTATACTTTAGAAGAAAAGCCAGAAATCGAACTTTTACTTAATAAAGAAATTGAATTTCCAACTTTATCAAAAGATGAATCCTATCTTTATTATCTTCCTAAAGCAGGAGATTCATTTGAAAGACTCGATCTTGAAACTTTCTTTACAGAAACTATCTCTATGCCAAATCTAGCATTTATTCATTTAGTACTTTGGTCCCCAACAAAAGATCTGGCTCTAATTTTAGTTAAAAATAATAGACTTTATCTTGAGGCAATAGGATCTAAATTGGTAAGTTGGAACGTCTCAGATGGTGCTTTACTTTGGTGGCTTTATAATTTTACTGGATTTTTAATCGCCACCCAGAATGTCGCCCAACTTAATCCAAATATAAAAACTGTAAGTTGGTCTCCTTTGGGAGATAAAATTATCTATGTTTATCAAACAGAGGAAGAAAAATCTCTTGTGATAGCAAATCCTTCTGGCTCAAATTATCAAAGAATAGCAAATTTAGAAGAAATAGACTTTCTCCCTATCCCTTTGTATTCTCCTGACGGAGAAAAAATTGCTCTTTTTGGAATTGATAAAACAAAACTTCCCCAAGATATATATCTTTTTGATCTTATTAATAAAGAATTAAAAAAACTAACCGATAATGGGGTTTCTTGGGGTGCTAAATTCTCTCCAGATTCTTCAAAAATTTTATATGAAAGATTTGAAAATGGAAAATCTTATTTATGGGTAATGAACTCCGATGGAACTGATAAAAGAAATTTAAAAGTTGAAGGAGAATTAAAGAAAACAATTTGGTTTGATAATAAAAGCATAATTACAGCAATAAAAGATGAAGCTACCGGAAAAGAAGAACTTTATCTTATAAACGTAGAAACAGCAAAAACTTTTAAAATTCCTCATAAAGAATTTGCCGAAAATTTAGATATTGGGAATCTTCTTTTAACCACAGATAAAAATTTTCTATATTTCACCTCAAAAGGAAAACCTTATAGACTAAGATTAAAATTATAAAAATTGAGGCGCTATGGAAGAGGAAACGAGAGAAGAACAAATTAGAGAAACCGGGAAACAAATTGCAAAACAATTTTTAAAAAAGAAAGCGGTTGAATTTATAAAAAGAAGGGTTCTTGTTTTTCTTTTTACAACTCCACCTGGGTGGATAATTTTAGGAATAATTATAGGATGCCTGGTGATATTTTTCCTTATTATAATGTTCCTCGCTTTAAGTGAATCTGGAGAATTAGGAAGTACCCCACCTCAATATATTGAACCAAAAAATCCTACCCATAGAGATGTAGCAGTTCGTTTTCTGATAAATACAGGGGATCCTGTTGCTTCCCAAGAAGAAATTGTAAAAATTTCCACAGAAATTTATGATGATATTGAAGAAAAATTAAATAAAATTAACTCAACCACACCTTATGGAGCAGAACTCGAAAGAGTTCTTCTTCTTTTGAAAGAAAAAGTTCTTTCTTTCCCTTCAAAATGTAGAGAAAATATCACCTGTAAAAGAGAAATTAGAGAAATTAATAAATTATTCGAGCTCTATGGAGCTATTGTAGGCAAGCAAAAACCTGTTGAATCTGTTTCTTTACCTGATAAAGAAGAAGTTGTTTTAAATAAAGTTGTTTTAAATCTGGTTAAGATTAATAAAGTTAATAGAAAAATTTCTCTTTTATTTCTTTTTCCTGAAGGAGGAACTCAATTATTTGAATTTCCTTGTCAAATTGGTATTGGAACTCCACAAATTTTTAAAGTAATAGAAGAAGAAACAGAAGAAGAAGCAGAAAAAGAAAAAGAATTACTTAACCCTTTGCTTTCTAAAGGAGAAAATATAACCCCTGAAGGAATTTTTAAAATATGTGAGCTTGAAGAAAATAAAATATCTGTCTGTGACGAGAATAATAATAAGGTTTTTGAAATTCTTAGATTAAAAGAAGAATACACAAAATATCTAGGAGCTCCCTCAGAAGGAAATGTAGTTATGTTCTATTCTGATTTTGATCTAATCTATCCTTATCTTGACACAGATACCAAAATTGTGGTTGAGGGAATAAGAGAAGAAGAAAAAGAAAAATTTTGGCCTCTAGAAAAAATAACACCGAAATAAAATGAAAAAATATCTAACACTGACAATTTTAATTTGTTTTCTAATCTCTCTCCTTCCTCCTTTTGAAATTAAAAATATATCTGCTGAGGAAGTAGATTATAATCAAAGGTTAAAAGACTTCCGAGATAATTTTGATTGGTTTAAAGAAAAATTCTCTGAACTAAACTCTATAACCTTAATTCAAACAGAAGAACCAAAAATTATTTTACCTTTGCAAGACATTAACTATATTAAAGATTGTCTAGATCCTAATCGAGGAAAAGAATGTCGGATTGATTGGCGAGTCCTTGCCTTTTTAAATTATCTAGTAACTCCGAAAGAAAAAGGAGGGGCAGGACATACAAGAATAAAAGCAAGAATAATCTCAAGATATACCACTGAAAAAAGGTCTCTATCAAAAGAATCAATCCCTCCCCCAGGAGAAGATCCAAATGAATCCGCCCATTACAGAGGAGAAGCTGTAGATATCTATGAAGTAGATACAATCCAATGCAGAATTTATAAAAAAAGAAGATGGGGGGGATCTAAAAAAGAATATCAACCACCAAAACCAATAAAAATAGCCTGGCAAACAAGAGAAGGTGCGGCTAGAGAAGCTGCCGCTTTATCTCTTTATGGAGCAGGGTTCGACCAAATTTTTAAAAATATGAGTTGTTCAGCAATTCTAGCTACTATTTCTGATAACATAGATTGGGATCTTGCTGGAATGCCTATTGATTGTGGCTCTAACTTTGGTCAAATGGCTAAAAATATAGGAATTCAACTTTTAGCTCAGGAAGGATTTGATTTGGATCCTTCTGTTTTTGAAAATGGATTTGATCTTGTTTCTATAATGGAAGAAGCTGGAAAAGTTTGGTTAGCAAAATCAACTGGTTTACCAAAACGTGCCTTTAAAGGAAAAAATCTAGAAGAATTTGAAACTAACTTAGGTAGAGCTCTGGTTGAAGAAAGATTGGGTCTGTCAGAAGGTTCTTTAATAGGAAATAATTCTGATGAGCTTTTAATCAATATAGGAAGAAGAAAATTAGAAAATCAACTTGGGTTAAGAGAAGGGGCTCTTTGGTCTCCTAATATGCTGATTAAAATCAAAGATAGAAATTCTCTTGAAGAAAGATTGGGCCAGGTTATAGTTGAGCAAACCCTTCATTTACCAAAAGAATCTTTTAAAGACTTTTCAGCAAAAATATTCGAAAATATTGATTATGTCTCAACTGTTTTAGGTCTTCCTGAAGAAGCTAAAACTATTTTAAAGAATAAAGGGAATGTCTCT
>CAZICA010000007.1:28336-33449 GCA_964537705.1 uncultured Candidatus Saccharibacteria bacterium | reverse complement strand
CCTCCTCCTCTTCCTCCTCTTCTTCTTCAGGAGGAGTTGGAGCTTCTCCGGTGACTGTGATCTCACAATAGATTCCAATATCTTTCATCCAAGTAATACCATCAATCACCGGAGTAAAGTATTCTCGATATACTCCTGGTGCTTGGTCAGCTGGAATTTGGAAGGTAATATCAAATCTATTGTGCCAACCTGGTCTGGTTCCGTCAAAAACAGCAGTAGCAGCTCGGTTACCATTGATCCAATCAGCAGTAGCAAATGTAGAGACTCTATCCATTGGCCTGAAGGTACCGAGCCTCAAAGGATTTGGTCCGGTATTTCTCCAGGTGGCAGTACCAGTGTTTTTAATCTCTACTGACCAAGTTACAGTCTCACCAGGAGCACCAGATGGATACTCAGATTGTCTTACATATTCATAATCATAGGTTGCAGCATTAGCTGGAAGTGCTCCTGTGTTGAAAGCAAAGAGACTAGCAAATGCTAGAGCAAAAATTGCAAAGGTATAAATTGCCTTTAATAATTTGGGTTTGTCCATTTAGACGCCCTCCATTTTTTATAAGGCCAGATAGTCGCAAGCAGGAGCTAAGCTCCTTACTTGGACTAACTGGCTTACCTACAATTATTTACCTATTATTATAATATTAAATCGACACCGCAGTAGTTTGCTTTTTAATTTTTATTTTCATTCGGAGGGTATTTAAAAAACCCCGCAGGCGCGGGATCTATCGACCCTGGCCCTCCTTTTTAAATTTTAGAAGAAGTTATTTTGAAATCGACCGAAAAAGCTAAAAGCTAAAAGCTAAAAGCTAAAAGTGAAAAACTAAAAACTAAAAGCTAAAAGCTAAAAATTATTTTAACAGAAATTTTTCATTAATTTCTAAGTTATCCACAATTTCCATAAATAACTTCTCCCTTAACAAATTGTTAAGGTGCCTCAATCAATGGCTTAATTAACCATTTTTTCGAGCAGAAGAAAAATTCCTTCCCATCTTTACCTTCTTTTGAATTTATTCTGGATAACATATTATCAATAAAAAAAACTAAAGTCAAGAGAAAATTTTAAGTTTTTAAGATTTTATTATACCTCCCCCTAACAATTTATCACCTTGATAGAAAACAACTGCTTGTCCTGGTGTTATTGCTCTTACTTTTTTAAAAAATTCTACCTTTACTTCTGAATTTAATCTGTTTATCTTTGCTTTCTCTGGAAGATGTCCATATCTGATCTGAGCTTCACATTTGAAAGAACTTGAAACAGGTACAATCCAATTTACTTTTTCTGCTAAAAGCTCTTTTGAAAAACAATCTTTATCTTCACCAACTATCAAACTATTTGTTTTTATGTCCAAAGCTATCACATATAAAGGTCCTTTCTTTCCTTTTCTTCCTCCAATTCCTATCCTTTGCCTCTGACCAATTGTATAGAAAGCAAGACCTTGATGGGTTCCTAAAACATTTCCTTTAAGATCTTTAATTGGTCCTGGTTTTTTAAGTTTTCGAATGTATCTTTTAAGAAATTGAGGAACATCTCTATCAGGAATAAAACAAATCCCTTGAGATTCTTTTCTTTCTCCTGTTGGTAAAGACCATTTCTTTGCCATTTTTCTGACCTCGGCTTTGGTATAATTTCCTATTGGAAAAAGAATATGAGCTAACTGTTTTTGAGAAAGCATCCAAAGAAAATAAGATTGATCTTTTTTTCTGTCTTTCCCTCGAAAAAGCTCAAAAAAACCAGTTTTTTTATTTAGTTTAATTCTTGCATGATGACCTGTGGCAACAAATTGGGCTCCTAATTTTTTTGCTTGATCTATTAACCAACCAAATTTCACAAATTTATTACACATCATGCAAGGATTCGGAGTTCGGCCGGCTTTATATTCGGAAATAAAATAATCTACCACAGTTTTTTTAAAAATAGAACTAGCATCGAATATATAAAAAGGAATATCAAGTTTCTCTGCTAGTTGCCTGGCAGAAAATAAAGCTTGCTCAGAGCAACAAATATTTTCAACCTGTTTTCCTCTCGGAAAAGAAGGTTGCCAGAATTTTAAAAAAACTCCAATTACCTTAAAACCTTTTCTCTTTAAAATTGCTGCAGCAACAGAAGAATCTACTCCTCCAGAGATTGCTACCAAAACTCTTTTTTCAGAAATTAAAGGTGCCATAGGCCTAAAATAATTAAAGAGAAAACAATTGATAAAATAAGCCAAAAATTTCTTTTATCAGTTGAAAATAGAACCACAGAAAAAATTCCTAAAAGAGAAAAGGATTTAAAAATAGGATAAGAGAATCTTAAAAATAAAAGAAAACTAGCTAAAGCTAAAATTAAGCCCAAAAGAATGCTTTCTAAAACTTTGGCTAATTTTTGGGGGGAAGTTTGATCGCCTACTAGTCCAAAACTTGCTAAGGGAAATAAAAAAAGATTTAAAAACCCTAGCTCAACCAAAGATAAAGGCAGTCTTAAGTTAAAAAGGAGAGCCAAAAACCAGAGAAAAATTTCTCCCAAAGTTAAACTAAATAGGTAAAAAACAATTTTTAAAAGATTCAAATTAAGAAATTTACTAACAAATATTGCTTTTATTAAATTTAGAAAGTTGTTATCTTTCAAAATCATATCTGAAGAATTTTTGATAAGTTCTGAAGCTGTATCAAGCCCTATGCTTAAATCAGAGATCAAAAGAGCTTGAATATCATCTAAATTTTTTCCTATTGTTGCAATTTTAAAACCAAGCCTTTTTAAAGAAGAAACTATTTTAAGCCTTTGGATCGGATCACATCGAGAAAAAATATTTACCTTCAAAACTTTCTCCAAAAGCTTTTTTGAAGGCAACCTATCCAATTCCCAACCTTCAATCACTTCCTCTCCTAAACCTAATTCTTTTCCTACAATTTTTGCTGTAGAAGCCATGTCTCCTGTTATCATTATTATTCTTATTCCTTGTTTTTTTGCTTCTTTAATTATTTTTGGAAGACCTTCTCTTATTGAATCTGCCATTGCAGCAAACCCAACCCAAACAAGCTCACCTTTTTCTATAGTAGATATTTGAAGATTTTCCTCTGAAATTTCTTTATAAGCAAAAGCTAAAATTCGATAACCTGATTGGGCTAAATTTTCAATTTGTTTTTTAATCTCTTTTTTTTCTTGTCTTAAAAATCGGCTTTTTCTGCCAGCTTTTAAAATAAACTTGGAAAGCTTAAGTAATTTTTCAGGCGCTCCTTTGATATAGATTATGGGTTTATTTCCCTCTTTAAATAAGATGGCCATCCATCGTCTTAAAGGAGAAAATGGGATTGATTCAATTCTTGGATATTCTTCTCTTAATTTTTCAAGATCAAAGCCTGCTTTTTTTCCTAAAAATAGAAGGGATCCTTCAGTTGGATTTCCTAAAATTGAACTGTTCTTTATTTTTGAATCATTACAAAGAATCCCTATTTTAATCAAAAGAGAAAGATTTTTTTGTTTTTTGGGATCAATTGTTTTCCCCTCCAAGAAAAATTTTCCTTTGCCAGTGAAATTTTTTCCTGAAACTTTAAATAATTTGTTATCAGTAAAAATATCAGTGACAGAAAACTGGCCAGTTGTTAAAGTTCCTGTTTTGTTTGTACAAATTATTTGAATGTTTGATGGGAAAAAAAGATTGGCCCTTCTCTGAAGAATTAATCTTAATCTAGTGAAAGATCTTATTCCTATCAATTCAATTCCAGAAAGAATAAATCCAAAACTTTCTGGAAGAGTTAAAATCAAATAACTATAGGATAAAATCGCTCCAAAAGAAGCCAATTTTAAAATTAAAAAACCACATAAAAAAATCAAAAAAGAGAAGGAAATTGCCTGAGAAAAATATTGGGCCCAAAATCGATGAATTCCCACTCTATAGTCCCGAAGCAATTTGCCCAATTCTGTTGTTCTCCCTGTAGCAGTTATAAGAACTTTTCCTGTGCCAAAAATTACTGAAGAGCCAGCGTAGGCCATATTTGTTCTTTCTGGTAAAATTGTTCCTTTGGGTAAAATTTTATTATTTTTAGGGATCAATTTAGCTCTTCCTGTAAGAACTTCTTCTTGAACCACCAAATTTTCTGCCCAAATAATCCTTCCATCCGCAGGTATCTTATCCCCGGGAAATAAAATTATTATATCACCTGGAACTAAATTTTTTCCATTGATAATTTGCTCTTTTCCTTCTCGAATTACTCGGGCTTTAAAATCAAGTTGAGTCCTTGCTCGATTGAATAAAATTAAAGAAAAACTTTTAAACCCAACAATTAAGATCAGATAAATAAAAGCAAAATAAAAAAATAAGGGCAATCGAAAGACTCCTCCTAGAATCAGTAAAAAGAGAAAAACAGGATCAAATATTCTAATAAAAATCTGGGAAATTTCTGATTTTTTTTCTTTTCTTAAAGTATTTAAGCCATAAAAAGAGACCCTCTTTCTTGCCTCTTTTCTCGAAAGCCCCTTTTCTAGATCGGTATCTAATTTTTTCGCAACCTCTTTAATTGAAAGTGAATGAAACATTTTATTTATTTTTCTTTTCTTTATAATCTTTAATTGCTGCATGAATCGCGTCTGCTGCCAAATGGGAGCAATGCAATTTCTCCGGAGGAAGACCATCTAAAGCTTTTTCTATTATTTCAGAAGTAATTTTTTCTGCTTCTTCAAGCGATTTTCCTTTTACTAACTCAGTTACCATAGAGGAGGTTGCCACAGCTGCTATACATCCAAACGTCTTAAATTTTATATCTTTAATATATTCCTCAACTTGATTCTCTTTTTTTCTCTTTCCTACCTTGATAGTTATTTTCATTAAATCTCCACAAACAGGATTTCCTACTTCCCCTACTCCATCCGGATCCTTAATCTCTCCTACATTTCGAGGGTTTTGAAAATGCTCTAAAATTTTTTGACTGTATTTATTCATGAAAATTAATAACCGCTTATTTTCCGCAATTTTTTAATAATCAAAGGTAAAACCTTAAGAACTTTATCTATCTCTCTTTCAGTATTTTCTTCTCCTAAAGTAAATCTTATTGCTCCTTTAGCAATTAAAGGATCAATTCCGCAAGCTGAAAGTACATGAGATGGCTTTAAGCTTAAAGAAGCGCAAGCAGAACCAGA
>CAZICA010000007.1:0-28236 GCA_964537705.1 uncultured Candidatus Saccharibacteria bacterium | reverse complement strand
CCTACTACATTTTCTGTACCAGCTCTTTTTCTAAATTCTTGAGGACCTCCATGAAGTAAAGGGTGAATTTCTATATTAGATCTTATATATAACATTCCTATTCCTTTTGGAGCACCTATTTTATGGCCTGAAATTGAAAGCATATCCACCCCTAGATAATTTATTTTACAATTTAAATCTCCTATTGCCTGAACAGCATCTGTATGAAAAATTATTGATGGATTTTTTCTCTTGGTAATTTTTACTAGCTCTTTAATTGGCTGAATAGTTCCTATTTCATTGTTAGCATACATAACAGAAACAAAAACTGTATTTGATCTAATTGTCTTTTCAAGATCTAAAGGATTTACCATTCCAAACTTATCCACAGGCAAATAAGTAACCTCTGCTAATTTTTGTCTTTCTAAATATTCACAGGTATGCAAAATACAATGATGTTCCACAGAGGAAGTAATAACATGAGGAAGAGAAAATTTCTTTCTACTAGCGAAAACAATCCCTTTTATTGCTAAATTATTTGCTTCAGTACCTCCGGAAGTGAAAATAATTTCAGTTGGTTTAACATTTAAAAAGTCAGCAATAATCTGCCGACTTTTATCTATAGCTCTTTTAGCTTCCTGGCCAAAGAAATGAACTGAAGAAGGATTTCCAAACTTCTCAGAAAAATAAGGTTGAATTGCTTTTAAAACTTCTTTTTTAACAGGAGTAGTAGCTGCATGATCTAGATAAATTCTTTTTTGCCTCTGAATTTTATTCTTTGATTTTCTCATTGCCCTTTTTGCGCTCTTTTTCTAAATATACACTCTCTGCATTCTTTTTTCAAGTCCTCTATTTCTTCTATTAATTTTTTATACTCCTCAACAGAAATTAAAACAGCAATCGGACGAGAATAACGAAGGATTATATAATCAGTGTCCTTTTGAATTTCTTTTAAAATTTTGGAAATCTTTGCTTGGAGTTCAAAAACATTTACATTTTTAATTTTTCTTTCTTTCTTTTCCATTTTTCCTTTATGTTACACAACTTCTAATATAACTTTTTAATTTAAGCTTGTCAAGAAAAATTTCATAAAACATGTCTAGACAAAAAAATTTTTTTTATTATAATGAAAAAGGAGGGTTAAATGAATATTAAAGAAGCAGCAGATTTTTTTAAAGTTTCGGAAAAAACTATTCGGCGTTGGATAAAAGCTGGAAAAATTAAAGCAGAATTAATTTCTGGAAAAAAGGGACCTGAATACCGAATTGATGAAAATTCTTTATCTGATTTTAAAAAAGAAAAACCAAAATCATCTAAAGCTCAAGTTAAAACTGCAACCTCTTCTAAAACTTCTGAAACTAAAGAAAAAGAAAAAACTGATCAAGAAATATGGAAAAAGCTTTATCAAGAACTTCTTCAAAGACATGAACAAGCAATGATTTTAATGGGAAAGCTTCAAGGAGAACTAAACTCTAAAGTGCCTTTACTTGAAGAAAGAGCTGCTTCCCTATCAAAAGCACTTGAGGAAAAGGAAAAAATAATTATTGAATTAAGAAAAGAAATAGAAATTTTAAAAAATCCTCCAGAAGAGCCTGAGGATAATAAAGAAAAAAAACCTTCGCTTTGGAGAAGATTCATAAATTGGCTCTGGGAATAATTATTTAACAAGATTTTGAAATTCGGTTTTAAATTTATCAAAGTCTTTTTTAAAAAGAAGAGCTCCTGCAGCCATTGGATGACCTCCGGCAGAAATAACAGGAACTCTCTTTTTTAATTCTGATAAAATTTTTGCTAAATTGATCTTATTCTCTTTCCCTCTTCTTAATTCTATATCTATTTTTCTATCAAATTCTAAATAAATGAAGCTAATATCTAAAGGGTTTAAATTCGCAAGCCGAGAAGCAATAGGTCCGGCAATGAAAAATTTTTTACAAATTGGTCTAACTTTGTAAAATAAGATATTTCCTTCTTTATTGGCTCTTTTTACCGCCAATTTTAAATTCCCTTCTATTTCTTTCAAATAAGCTTTCCTAATTTCTTTTAATTTCTTTATTTCCTTTGATTCAAGAGCTTTAAAAAGATCTTGAGAAGCCTTTTTAAGGAAATTTAAAGAAATTTGCTTATAAAATGGATTTATGAAATTAACCATCATGAGTTCGGTCATCTTTTTCAGAAAAGCTTTAGAAACAGTCTTTTGAGCTTTTTCTAAAATTTCAGGATATTGATTAGCAATTCTCTCTCCTAAAAGTCCAATACTTAAAATCCATTCCAGATTAGAACCCTTTAGTTTTTTAAAAAGGAGATAGGAAAAATAAGAAGGAGAAAGTTCTCTTTTTAAATTTAAAAATATCGGATTAAGATAACAAACATTTCTTCCTTGATAAGGGAACTCAACCTCATGATGGTCGAATATAAAAATTTTTCTTTTAGAGGAAAGTTCTTCTATTAATTTAAAATCAATTGCTAAATCAAGGAATATAAGAAAATTAGGATTCTCTTTTTTTACTAAATTTCTTACTTTTTTAAAATCAAATTGCCAAGATCCAATCCAATGATTTTTAAATGAAATTGAGTATTTTGCTAAAACTAAATTAAAAAAGAAGGCAGCTACTAATCCATCGGGGTCTCCATGATAAAAAAGAAGTCCTTTTTCTTCTTTTTTGATTTTTCTAATAAAATCAAATGCTTTTTCTAAAAATTGATCAAATATCATTTTTTTGGAAACAAAATTTCCAATGATTGAATTTCTCCTTCCAAAATTTCTTTTCCCCATTTTTTGTTTTTGTAAGATCTCTTAATATCCTTGATCCCTAAAGAGTTTAAAATTTTTTCAGCTGTTTTAGGAAGAAAGGGATAAAGCATCAAAGAAATCTGTCTTAGCCCCTCCAACCATTTATAAAGTAATTCTTCCAAATGTCTTTTATCTTCTTTTTTTGCTAATTCCCAAGGTTTTTCTCTTTCTATCTCTTTATTTAACTTATCTATTATTGCCCAAATCACTTCAAGAGCTTTCTCTAGATTAAAATCTTCCATTAATCTATCAAATTTTTCCCAACTTTCTTCTATAAATTTAGCTAAATTTGATTTTTCTAATGGAGGTTTAGGAATCTTGTTTTTAAGATACTTCTCAACCATCTTTAAAATTCGAGCCACTAAATTTCCTAAATCATCAGCTAAATCAGAATTATATCTTTTTTTAAATTTTTGCCAACTAAAATCTCCGTCTTCGGTGGTAGGAACCTCTCGTAAAAGATAATATCTTAAAGCATCGGAAGAGAATTTCTTTTCTATCTCTTCAGGTGAAATTATATTTCCTAAAGATTTTGACATTTTCTCTTTTTCAACAGTTATAAAACCATGAACTAAAAGTTTTTTAGGTAAATCTAGTCCTGCTGAAAGAAGCATTCCAGGCCAAATTAAACCATGAAACCTTAAAATATCCTTCCCTATTACATGTAAATCAGCTGGCCAGAAAAAAGAAAACTTTTCAAAATCACTCCCATAACCAATTGCAGAAATATAATTAATTAAAGCATCAAACCATACATAGATAGTCTGCTCTGGATCATCAGGCACTGGAATACCCCAGTATAACCGATCTTTTGGTCTTGAAATACTTATGTCCCTTAAATCTTTTAAAAGATTTAACAATTCTTTTTTTCTTGATCTTGGAATAATCTCTAATTTATCTGTTTCTATCGCCTTTTTAATATCTTTTCTATATTTAGAGAGTCGAAAAAACCAATTCTCCTCTTCAACTTCTTCGACTTTTATCTTATGAATGGGACATTTTCCATCAATTAAATCTGTTTTTGTTTTAAATTCCTCACATCCTGAACAATAAAGTCCTTTGAATTTTGTTTTATAAATATCTTTTTGACATTTTTTCCAAAATTTTTGAACCGCTTTTAAATGAATCTCATCTGTTGTTCTTATAAAAAAATCTGTTGATAAATTAAGAAGAGATCTAAGCTCTTTAAAATAAACAACCATCTGATCACAGAATTTTTCTGGTTTAATTTTTTGATTTTCTGCTGCCTTCTGAATCTTTAATCCATGCTCATCTGTTCCTGTTAAAAAAAACACCTTATATCCTTGAAGTCTCCTATATCTAGCAATAACATCAGCTTGAATTTTCTCTAAAGCATGTCCAAGGTGAGGTTTTGCATTTATATAATCTATTGCTGTGGTAATATAAAATTTATCCATTTCGCCTTATTCGAATTAATCCAGAACAAGCTATTATTTCTATTCCCTCTTTTTCTAATTGATCTAAAATTAAATTTATTCCTAAACTATCAGAAGACATATGGCCGGCAATTAGAACATTTATATGATATTTTTCTGCTTCATCTTTATGCTCCTCTTCCATATGCATTCCAACAATTGTTCCTACTCCTGCTTTAGCAAGCCATTCATAAATCTGTTTCGAGCCAGAGGTGCCTCCTGTTATTTCTGTAAAAGCTATCTTCCCGCATCTTCTTTTTGGATTGCCAGCAAAAATAATAGGACCCATTCCCATTTTAGCGGCTTCCTTATATTCTGGTATTTTAAGGATTAATTTTATCAAATCTTTTAAAGTTTCCGGATTCCCTTTCTCTACATAATTTTTAAGAAATTTATAACACAAATTATCAGCTGGAGTATGAAGGCTCATTAAAGGGATATTTAAAAGTTTTGCTGTATCTATAGGTTTATAAGAATTCAAAGGAGAAAGACGACGAGTTAATTCTGAAATTCGAACTTCAAATAAACTTTCTGCAACATTGATTGGTACCCCTAATTGGGATAAAAGATCTACTTGTAGATCCAAAACTTCAGAAAGCCGAGTTAAACCTCTTCCTAAAGGATGATGAGAAATCACTAGATCGACATTCAATTTTTCTGCTAATAAAATTTCTGAGCTCCCAATATCAATACCAACTAAAATCTTTTTAATTTCTTTTTCTGGGTCTCCAATCCAAATTCGAGAATCAGAATAAGGATTTGAAAATCTTTCCTTGTCAAAAAACTCTTTCTCTTCTTCTTTTAGTTCTTCATATTCCTCTTTTGCTTTTTCTAAAACCCTTTTAACGCCTGCTTCACCTCTTGGATCTGCATCCATTCCTAATTTAATAGCAAGATTGTAAATTTCTTTTAATTTCATGCTTTTATTATAGCAAAAATAAAAGTTTTGTTAAATAAAAAAGGACCTTTATTGGTCCTTTGTTCTTTTTTCTTTTATATAAGTTATTCTATCTATCTCGAATTCAATTGCTTCGATTAATTTTTCTATCACTTTTTTCTCATGAATCAGCACTAATCTGTCTCTTAATTCTTTATATTTTTCTAATTTCCAAGAAGTTTTATTTACGCAAATTATTAAAAGTCTTGCAATCTCTTCTAAGATTCTTGTGGTAATTCTTAAAAATTCTTTATGAGGAATCTCTTTTCCATTCCAACAAATTCTAAGAACAGATTTCTCATGAAAGGATCTTTTTTTAATTTCTATTTTCTCTTTTCTTAAATTTTTAAGCCCATCCGAATCATTTTCAACAATTGCTAAAGTGCATCCATAAAAATTTAAAACTTGCTCTAAAGCAGGAATGGTTGTCAGCTTACCACTTTCCCAATAAGAAACACTGGCTGGAGTCTTTTTTCCTAGTCTTTCTGCTACCTCTTTTTGAGTCAATCCTGTTTCCTTTCTTAATCTTTTCAATTCCTTTCCAATCTTCTCACAAATTTGCAATTTATCACCCCCTTTTTGATTTTAGTATCTTATCTCAAATGTAGAAAATTGAGTCTCTTCTAAATCTTTTTCTTCAACAAAAATATCTTTTACTTCTGCTAAAGGAGGTCCTTCTCTTAACGCCTCTAAAAATTTTTTTAAAGTTCTTTTGTCCCCTTCTGCTATTATTTCCACTGATCCATCATCCATATTTTTTACAAATCCAACTAAATTTAATTCCCTAGCAATTTTACAGGTCCAAGATCTAAATCCTACTCCTTGAACTTGGCCAATAACTTTAATTTTAAGCTGCTTTATCATTTTTAATAATAAGAGTTATCTCTCCTTTAGGTGGTTTTTTAGAAAAATAATCTATCAATTCTTTTATTTTTCCTCTTTTTATTTCCTCAAATTTTTTAGTAAGCTCTCTACCAATTACAATCTCTCTATTTCCAAGAAAAGAATAAAGATCATCTAATGTTTTAATTAACCGTGAAGGTGATTCAAATAAAATAATAGGAAATTTACTAAAATCTTTTTTTATTTGATTAAGAAGGGTCCTTCTCCCCCGTTTTTTAGGAAGAAACCCCAAAAATAAAAATGAGTTACAATTAAACCCAGAAATAGAAGCAATAGCAGTTAAAGCAGAAGGTCCAGGAATTGGAATAGTTTTTAGATCTTTAAATCTTTTATACAAAAAATCAATTAACTCATTTCCTGGATCTTGAATTCCTGGAGTTCCTGCATTAGAAACTAAAACCAGATCTTTTCCTTCCTCCAGGGTCTTTGCTATCTTCTCTAATTTAGAACGAGATACATGCTGATGATAAGAAATCAAAGGGGTTTCTATTTTATATTTTTTTAAAAGAATTTTAGTTTTTAAAGGATCTTCGGCTAAAATTAGATCTGCTTCTTTTAAAATTTTTAAAGCTCTAAAACTAACATCTTCTAAATTTCCAATTGGAGTAGCTAGAACATATAAAGTTTTCATTTGATCTCTTTAAAATTTTGCATAATGAATGAAAGCTTTATTTGCTTCTGCCATTTTATGAACGTCTTCTTTCTTTTTTATTGCTGCTCCAGTGTTATTGAAAGCTGCTATTATCTCCTCTGCTAATTTTTCTGGAGTTGATTTTCCTTTTCTTGCTCTTACAGCAGCAATAATCCATTGCATTGCCAAAATCTTTCTTTTTTCTGGTTTTACTTCTGTTGGAATTTGATAGGTAGCTCCTCCGACCCTTCTTGGCCTTACAATAAGCAAAGGTGATACATTCTCTATTGCTTTCTCAAAAACTTCCAAAGGATTTTTCTTTGTCTCTTTCTCTATAAGATCAAACGCAGTATAAACCAATCTTCGAGCCAAAGATTTCTTTCCATGTCTCATTAATTTGTTAATAAATTTAGCTACTAATTTAGAGCCATATTTTGGATCTGGCTGAACTGGATGTTTTTTAACTTTTCTGGGATCTCTAGGCACCTTCTCCTCCTTCTTTTGCTTCACTCTTTTTTGCTCCGTATTTAGAACGCGAAGTTTTCCTTCCTTCTACACCAGCTGTATCTAAAACTCCTCTTACCACATGATATCTTACTCCTGGCAAATCTTTTACTCTTCCACCTCTTATAAGAACTACAGAATGCTCTTGAAGATTGTGTCCAATTCCTGGAATATAAGCAGTAACTTCCATCCCATTGGTAAGTCTTACTCTTGCTATCTTTCTTAAAGCAGAATTTGGTTTTTTGGGAGTTGTTGTAGCAACTTTAATACAAACCCCTCTTTTAAATGGAGATCCTTTCTTTAAAATCACATATTTTCCTTTAAGGGCATTGAAGGTCTTTAAAAGGGCAGGGGTTTTTGATTTTTTTATCTTTTTTTTCCTTCCTTTTCTTATTAGTTGATTAATTGTTGGCATTCTACTCCTCTTTTATCTTAAAAGCTTAATAAACTCTAATCTTTTTTCACTAAAACCAGTTCCAGCAGGTATCAATCTTCCAATGATAGTATTTTCTTTAAGACCCATTAATCTATCTATTTTACCAGATACTGCGGCTTGAATCAAGACCGAAGTAGTTTCTTGGAATGAAGCTGCTGAAAGAAATGAATCTGTGTTTAAAGAAGCTTTTGTGATTCCCAAAAGTAATTCCTCTCCTTTTGCCTCTTTTTTATTAGCCTTTTTTAAAATCTCGTTTTCTTCTCTAAAACGCCATTTATTAACAATTTCTCCTGGAAGGAAATTAGAATCCCCGGGATCAATAATTTTTATCTTGGAAAACATCTGTCTTATTACTACTTCAATATGCTTATCATTTATTGCTTGTCCTTGAGAGGCATAAATTCCTTGAATTTCAGAAATGATATATTTCTCAACAGCTTCTTTCCCTAACAATCTATACATTAGATGGAGATCCAAGTGTCCTTCTGTTAAAGGTTCACCTACTTCAACTATTTGATTTGGTTTAACTAAAATATTTATATGAGGAGGAACTAGATACTCTCGGGTTGGTTTTTCATTATAAATTACCACAATTTTATCAGATTCTATTTTTGCTATCTTCCCACTCTTTTTAACCTTAATCGGCTTTATCGCTGCTCCTTTGGCAATTACAGTTTTCGGCTCAACCTTTTGTCCTTCTTTTACCGTAGGTTTAACACCTTTAGGAAGCATAAATATTTCTCTTTTTGGTTCCAAACCCTCTATTTTAATAATAGTTTTATCAGGTTTTCTATCAATGGAAACTTTACCTTTTATTTCGGCCATATAAGCCATTGATTTTGGAGTTCTTGCCTCAAACAACTCTTCAGCTCGAGGTAATCCTTGAGTAATATCTAGACCCACCACTCCTCCTGTATGAAATGTCCTCATTGTTAACTGAGTACCTGGCTCTCCAATTGCTTGAGCAGCTATAATTCCTACTGCCTCTCCTTTTTTGATAAGTCCACCTCGAGCTAAATCTCTTCCATAACATTTTTGACAAACTCCCCAGAAAGCCTCACAAGTTAATACAGATCTTACTAGAACCTTATCAACTTTTGATGTAATCAAATCTACATTTTCTTCATTAATTTCAGATCCTTTAGAAACTAAAACTTTTTTCGTTCTAGGATCAATCACATCTTCTTGAAGAATTCTTCCCAAAATTCTTTCAGCAAAAGATCTTCCCATTGCTTCTGATTCCTCTTTAGATATTTCTATCCCTTTTTCGGTCCCGCAATCTTCTTCAGTAACTATTACATCTTGACATACATCAATAAGACGACGAGTTAAATATCCAGCATCAGAAGTTCTTAGAGCAATGTCAGATCGACCTTTTCTTGCACCATGAGTAGAAATAAAGTACTCAAGAACAGAAAGCCCTTCTTTAAAATTCGATTTAATAGGAAGTTCAATTGTTTGTCCAGCTGGATTAACTACCAAACCCTTCATTCCTGCTAACTGGGTAAGTTGAGAGATAGAACCTCGCGCTCCTGAAGTAATGGAAGCATAAACAGGATTTTCAACACCAAAACTTTCAAGAACTGCTTTTTCTACTTTCTCGGTAGTCTCTGTCCAGATTTCGATAATTTTAGAATATCTCTCTTCATCGGTTATAAGACCTTGCCTATACTGATTTTCTACCTCTTCTGTTTTTTTCTCTGCTTCTGAAAGAAGGGATAATTTTTCTTTAGGAATAAAGATGTCATCCATTGAAATTGTATATCCTGCCTTGGTTGCAAATTTAAATCCAAGCTCTTTAATTCTATCAACTAATTTAGCTGTTGCTGCAAGACCAAATTTGTTAAAGCATTCAGCTATTACTTTTTTAAGAGCCTTTTTATCCATTACTTCGTTTAAATATGGCATTCCCTCTGGAAGCTGGGCATTGAAAATGGCTCTTCCAACTGATGTTTCTATCAATTTTCCCTTTATTTTAATTTTTACTTTAGCTTGAATATCTACTGCACCTATCTCATAAGCATAAAGTGCTTCTTCAAAGGAAGAAAAACACTTTCCCTCACCCTTTTTTCCTTCAACAATGGAAGTTATATAATAGCAACCTAAAATAATTTCGTGAGAAGGTCCAACAATTGGCTCGCCTGCTGCTGGCTTAAGTAAATTTCGAGAAGAAAGCATTAGTTCTCTTGCTTCTTTCTGGGCCATTGCAGAAAGAGGTAGATGAACAGCCATTTGATCTCCATCAAAATCGGCATTAAATCCTGCACAAATAAGGGGATTGATCTGAATTGCCTTTCCTTCGATAAGAACAAGTTGAAATGCCTGAATACCAAGTCTATGCAAAGTTGGTGCTCTGTTTAAAAGAACTAAATAACGAGAGGTCAACTCTTCCAAAATATCCCAAACTTCGGAAGTACCTGCTTCTATTAATTTTCCAGCTACTTTGATATTTGAAGCATAGCCTCTTTTTATAAGTTGTCCAATTACAAAGGGTTTGAAAAGCTCTAAAGCCATTTTTTTAGGAATTCCGCATTGATATAATTTCAAATTCGGACCAATTACAATTACAGATCTTCCTGAATAATCAACTCTTTTTCCAAGCAAATTCTGACGGAACCTTCCTTGCTTTCCTCGAAGCATATCAGAAAGAGATTTTAACTCTCTTCTTGTTACACCTGTAGTAATTGGTTTTCTTCTTAATTTATTATCAATTAGTGCATCAACAGCCTCTTGAAGCATTCTTTTTTCGTTTCTTTTTATTACTTCTGGAGCACCTAACTCATTTAATCTCTTTAATCTATTGTTTCTATTTATCACCCTGCGATAAAGATCATTTAAATCTGAAGCTGCATATCTTCCTCCATCAAGTTGAACCATTGGTCTTAAATCTGGTGGAAGAACAGGAATTCTTCTTAAAACCATCCATTCTGGTTTAACTCCTGCTCTTTGAAGTCCTTTAAAGAGCCGGAGCCTCTTTAAAGCTTTTTTCTTTCTTTGTCCCACTGAATTTTGGACCTCTTTCTCTAATTGAGCTATTTTCTTTGAAACATCAATTTTTGAAAGTAAATCTAAAATAGCTTCAGCTCCTATCTTTGCTTCGAAAAACTTCCCATATTTAGAAACAAGTTCATTTATCTTTCCTTCAGAAATTAATTTCCCGACAGCTAAATTTTTTACCTCTTCTAAAGATTGATTTGTTACTGTTTTTAGATTCGATATTTTTTGTTTTATTTCTTTCTCCAGATCAGCTAATTTTTTCTTTAATTCTTCTTCTAAAACTTTTTTAGCTGCTTTCTCTTTCTCTTTCTTAATCTGAGAAGTAAAGATTTTTTCTAATTCTTTTTTTCGCTTCTCCTTTTCTTTCTCTAAAGCATCAAGGGATTTTTGATGATCTTGTTTTAGTTTGGTTAAAATTTCCTTTTGCTTCTCGGGATCAAGCTCTGTAATAATAAAACTTGCAAAATATACTACCTTTTCTAAATCTCTTGTAGAAAGATTTAAAAGTAGCCCAATCTGAGATGGAACTCCTCTAAGATACCAAATATGACAAACAGGCGCTGCTAATTCAATGTGTCCCATTCTTTCTCTTCTTACAATGGATCTTGTTACCTCAACACCACACTTATCACAAACAATACCTTTATATCTTACTTTTTTATATTTCCCACAATAACACTCCCAATCTTTTGTTGGACCGAAAATTCTTTCGCAAAATAGCCCATCTCTTTCTGGTTTTTGGGTACGATAATTAATAGTCTCAGGTTTTGTAACCTCTCCATGAGACCAAGAAAGAATCTGCTCTGGAGAAGCAATTGAAATTCTTATAGCATCGAAATCTGTAAGTTTTTTTAAATTCTCTTCCATCTTAATATCCTGGTTGTAATTCTCCTATTTTAAGTTCGGGGCTTTCTTCAATTTCTTTCATTTCTGCCTGGGTAAGTTCTTCAGCAGGAATAACTTCTATTTTTTCCTTTTCTTTTCGAATAAGCTCCACTGAAAGACCAAGACATTGTAATTCTTTAATAAGAACATTAAATGATTCAGGTGTTGATGGTTTTCTTATTTCCTCAGATTTGATTATAGCTTCATAAGCTTTTGATCTTCCTAAAACATCGTCTGATTTAATAGTTAAAATCTCTTGCAAGGTGTGAGCAGCTCCATAAGCTTGAAGTGCCCACACTTCCATCTCTCCAAATCTCTGACCACCAAATTGAGCTTTTCCTCCTAAAGGTTGTTGGGTAACCATTGAATAAGGACCTATTGACCTGGCATGGATTTTATCTTCAACCAGATGGATAAGTTTTAACATATAAATTACACCGACAGTTACAGGTTGATCAAATGGTTCTCCTGTTCTACCATCATATAAAGTGACTTTTCCACTTTCTGGAAGACCCGCTTTTTTAAGCTCTTCCTTTATAGTCTCTAGTTTCACTCCTTCAAAAACAGGGCTGATGACCTTATATCCCAATTTAGAAGCTGCCCATCCAAGATGGGTCTCAAGAATTTGACCAATATTCATTCTAGAGGTAACTCCTAAAGGATTTAAAATTATATCAATTGGGGTCCCATCTTCTAAATAAGGCATATCCTCAATTGGTAGAATTTTTGAAATTACACCTTTGTTTCCATGGCGTCCGGTCATTTTATCCCCAACGGAAATTTTTCTAATTTGAGCAACAGATACCTGGATTGTTTTTATTACGCCAGTAGGAAGCTCGTCACCTTTTTCTCTTGAAAATATTTTAACATCCACGACTTTTCCATGTTCTCCATGAGGCAATCTTAAAGAAACATCTTTAACATCTCTTGCCTTTTCTCCAAAGATTGCTCGGAGTAACCTCTCTTCTGGCGCTAATTCTGTCTCACCCTTTGGAGTAATTTTTCCTACCAAAATATCCCCTTCCTTTACTTGAGCTCCAATTCTAACAATTCCATCCTCATCAAGATTCTTTAAAGCTTCTTCACCAACATTAGGAATATCTCTGGTTACGATCTCGGATCCTAATTTTGTTTCTCTAACATCAACAGAAAATTGTTCGATATGAATTGAGGTATATTTATCTTCTCTAACCAATCTTTCAGAAATCAAAATAGCATCTTCAAAATTTCCTCCCTCCCATGGCATAAAGGCAACTAAAATATTTTGCCCCAAAGCTAATTCTCCTTTATCGGTAGAAGAAGAATCAGCAAGAATATCACCTTTTTTTACTTTTTGACCACTTGAAACAATCGGTCTTTGATTTATACAAGTTCCCTGATTGGATCTCACAAATTTCTTTAATTTATACTCTATAGTTTCTCCTTTTTTCTTTTCCAAAATGATTTTATCTGCTGTTGCCTCTATTATTTTTCCATCTTCTGCCGCAATAATTAACTGACCAGAATTCCTGGCAGCAAGCTCTTCCATCCCTGTTGCAACTATTGGAGCCTCTGGCTTTACTAAAGCTACAGCCTGACGCAACATGTTAGAACCCATTAAAGCTCGATTAGCGTCACAATGTTCTACAAAAGGAATTAGAGAGGTAGCAACACTAACAATCTGTTTTGGAGAAACATCCATCCAATCAACCTTTTCAACTGGTTGAATATCTGGCTTTCCATGATTTCTTACCTCAACTTTAGAATCTATAAAATAACCTTCTTCATCTAATCTAGCATTTGCCTGAGCGATAATGGTATTCTCATCTTCTTCGGCATCTAGATAGACAATCTTATCTGTTACTTTTGGCTTTATTTTGATTTTATCTAAAGGTAATCGTTCTAGTTTTTTTGCTATTGCCTTTGTAATTCGCTCACCAGCTTTTATGATTATTTTCCCTGTTTTTGGATCCTTTATATCTTCTCTTACAATTTTTCCTTCGGTTTCCGATGCTTTATTTTCTACTTTTCTCATTACCCATCTATAAGGGGTCTCGATAAATCCATATTCATTTATTCTTGCGAAACAAGCAAGATGACCAACTAGACCTATATTTGGTCCTTCAGGGGTTTCAATAGGACAAATTCTTCCATAATGGGAAGAATGAACATCTCGAACATCGAATCCAGCTCTTTCTCTTGAAAGACCTCCTGGGCCCATAGCAGATATTCTTCTTTTGTGTTCTAGTTCTGATAAAGGATTGGTTTGATCCATAAATTGCGAAAGCTGAGACGAAGCAAAAAATTCTTGAAGCACAGCTGTAATAGGACGAACATTGATTAAAGCAGCCGGAACAATTGTTCTCATATCTGCTACACTCATTCTATCTTTTATTATCCTTTCCATCCTAAATAAACCTACCCTTACCCTTCCCTGAACTAACTCTCCTACTGTTCTCACTCTTCTATTTTTTAAATGATCAACATCGTCAGCTTTAGCTCCAGGAGTATTATTGAGTTTAATTATCTCTTTTACAATTGCAATCAAATCTTGTTTATGAAGTAATCTTCCTTCTTTTGTTTGAGGAATATTTAGCCCCAATCTTTTGTTAATTTTATATCGTCCTACTTTTGAAAGATCATATCTTTTGAAATTGGAAAACATATTATCTAAAAGTAATTTTGCATTCTCGACTGTAGCTAGATCTCCTGGCCTTAATCTTCTATAAATCTCGATAAGAGCTTCATCGGTTGATCGAGTTGGATCCTTTTCTAAAGTTGGCAAAATACCATCCCCAAAAATTGATTTTAATTCATCTGTTGACCCAAAACCAAAAGCTCGCAAAAGTGTAGTAACTGGAATTTTTCTTCTTCGATCAACTTTTACAGAAATAACTCCTTTAGGAGAAGTTTCAAATTCTAACCAAGCTCCCCGATTAGGTATAACTTTTGCTCCAAACAATTCTTTACCAGCTATCCGCTCTGAGGTAAAAAGAACGCCAGGAGATCTTATGATCTGGGAAACAACAACTCTTTCTACCCCGTTTATAATAAAAGTTCCCCTTTCAGTCATTAAGGGAAAATCACCTAAAAATACAGTTTGTTCTCGTGTTTCTCCTGTGGGTTTAATTACTAGCTTAACTTTACATCTAACTGGTGCCTTATAAGTGACATTTTTTTCTCTAGCTGTTTCTGCATCATATTTCGGCTCTTCTATAAAATAATCAAGAAAATAAAGCTCATAATTTTTTTCCATAAAATCTTTAATTGGAGAAATCTCAGCAAGAAGCTCTCCCAAGCCTTCTTCAAGAAACCATTTATAGGAAGCTGTTTGAATTTCAATTAAATTAGAAGGAAGAAAAACTTCAGAAATAGGCGAAAATCTTTTTCTTTCAGAGATCATAAAAAATTCCTCTTTTGTTTAAATTCTCAAAAGAGTAAAATTGGATAACTCTCTTATCCTAAAACCTTCATATTTACTTTGCACATTAACTTTTATTTTATCAAATCAAAAATTGCTGTCAAGATTTTTTTATTTTCACACCTTCTTTTTTTAACAACTCGATCTTTTTTCTGCTACCTAAGATATATCCTCCTATTTTCCCATCGGATCTTATTACTCGATGACAAGGAACGGAAGGAAAAGAAGCTTTTAAAATATTCCCTACAGCACGAGCTGCTTTTTCATTTCCTGCTAATTTAGCTACTTCTTTGTAAGTTAAAACTTTTCCTTTCGGTATTTTTGCCACAATTTTTAAAACTTTTTCTTTAAATTTCCGCATTTTAAACCTCTTTTTTCCACCGCGTAGGTGGACAAAAGGTTGGTTAATCTATAAAAAGCATGAATTTTTTCACTTCTAGAGAATTTTGCTTTATTAAGAGCTAATCTTAGAATTTCGATTGATTTCTCATAAAGTTCTCTATCAACAGGAAACGGGTGTCCGTCTTTTCCTCCATGAGCAAAAGCAAATTTTGCTGGATCAGAAAAGGATGGAGGAGCTCCATAGATAAGCTCTGCTATCAAACTCAATGCCCTTAAGGTCTTTGCTCCAACTCCTTCAATCTGAAGCAATTCTTTAAAATCTTTAGGTTGAAATTCGTAAGTCTTTGTAAAAATTTTCTCAAGATAAGCGAAATTTAAGTTCTTAACAGAGATAAAATGATTTTTTTCTAAATTTAAAACCTTTATTTTTTCCAATAACCTGGTAGTTTTTTGAGGTTTTTGACAAGCTAGTTTTGTTGCTACCTCTTGGCAATTTTTACTTTCTTTGGCTACTAAATTAAGAACTTGTTTTTCTTTTTTAGAGGAAATTATCCCTTTATGAGGATCAGAAAGAAAGTTAAAATTAGAAATTAAATTGGTCCAATGATATCTTCTTGCCCATCCATTTTCTTTCATTCCTTGCTGAATTACTGCCCAATTCCCTTTAAAAGTAAAAATAAAAGAATGATGATAAAGGGTGTAACCATCTTGAACTGCTGAATTATCAATTTTAGCTGTCATTTTCGAAGCAAAAACTAGCTTTTTCCCATCTTTTCCAATTTTTTGAGATTGGATCTCAATCTCTGAGGGAGTTTTTAAAGAAGTTTTTCCCTTTCCGCCACATATAAAAAAACCCACATCTTTTTCTCTGCCTTTTATTCCTTCTTTTAAGGCAGCGCATACCGTGGTGGTTAATCCTGAAGAATGCCAATCAAAGCCAAGAACACATCCGAAAGCTTGAAACCAAAATGGATCAGAGAGCCTTTTTAAAAATTCCTCTGGCCCAAACTCCCACACTATCACTCTAGCAATCTCAAAAGAGAGCTCCTTCATTTTTTCAAATAACCAGGAAGGAGTTTTCCCCCAATGAAGTGGTAAATTTGCTATCCCTGTTCTCATGAAAAAAATACACGGAATTTATTCCGTGTTGGTGAGCTGGAGTGATTGTAATTTATAACACTCGGATTTAAGCTTTCTTATTTCTTCTCTTATTTCAAAATCGGCATTGTCTCCAAATTTTCTTTTTTTAAGTTTTTCAAGCATCTCTTCTACCTTAAAAATTAAAAATTGATATTCTTTGGTTATAGAATTATAACTGGATAGAAATTTTTTAAATCTTTCCTCAAAAAGAATAATTGGAATTCTCGACTTTCCTGGTTGCCATTCATAAGTTAAAAATATTAACTCATCCAAATATTCTATTAAATCCATCAGAAAATAAACTTTCTTAAATCCCATTACTTGCCCCTCCTTTCTTTTCAAGGTGCTTTTTAAATTATAGCATAAATTTTATTTTGGAGCAAGCTTGCAAAAAAGACATTCTCTTGATCCTCCTTTTTCAATTGCTTCTTTTATTAGTTTATATTTTCTCTCTAATTCTTTTTCTAATCTTTCAAAGATACTCTTATCGAAATTTTTAATAAAATTAAAAGAGTCTTTAAGAAGGATGATAAATTGAGAGATATAAGACTGAAAACTCTTTTTAATTGGCTCTGGAAATTGGGCATAAATATCCTCTAATTTTTGTTGTTGATTTGAAGAAAATTCAGATAACTCTTCCATTAAATCAGAAACTTCTTTTCCCTTCTTTTGAGCATAATTTATAAGCTCTAAAGCATGAGCAAAGGATCTTTGAGATTGTTGAAGTAATTCTACAGTATGAGAAAAATCCCCTTTTTTATTCAATGCCTCTAATTCCTTAAGTCTTCTTTTGGCAAATTTTAGCTCTAGTTTTGCTTTTTCAATTTCGTCAAAAGTGAAAAATTTTTGAAGGTTCTCTGAAAATCTTTTCAAAGAATAAAAAGGAGAATCTGGTAAACTTTCGGAAGAAGCGTTTACTAAATATTTAGGAATAAATAAAATGAGGATTACCAAAATTAAAACTCCCAAATAAAAAATCAAAGACTTAGCCATTTTGAATTCTCTTTTTGGCTTTTTCAAAAATTGGCTTAAGGGTTTTATATCCTAAAAGGTTTATCACCTTATTTAAATCAAACCATTTTGCTGTTTTAATCTCCTTTAACTGGGGTTTTAAACGAGAATTCGATGGCGCCCTGAATAAAAAATAATAAACTTTCTTCTTTCTTAATTCTGGTTTTTTACTTTTCGGGGGCCATCGATAGAAAAATTCTTCTTCTGCTAATTTTTCTAAAAATTCAAGTGAAGAAAGCCCTAATTCTTCTTTACACTCTCTTTCGGCAGCTTCAAGAGGTTTTTCCTCCTTCTCAATCAAACCTTTGGGAAAAGTCCATTTATCAAAGGGATCCTTAATTAAGGCAATTTTATAATTTCCTTTTGGAGTTTTTTTATAAACTACTCCACCAGCAGAAAATTCAAATTTCATTGTTTCCAAATCCCTATTTTTCTTTCTTTTGCTTCTTGCTCTAATTGTAAAAATAGATCCCTGTATCTAATATTAGGAAAAGAAATTAAAACTTTACAATATCCTCTTCGAATAAAATCGGCATTTATAAAAAGTCCTTCCCAAAATACATAACCTAATATCGCACCATCTAAATCTAATTCTTGAAAATCTAATTCAACTTCTATTTCCTTTCCTAAAAGAAATTTCAATTTTTTTTGGTTTTCCTCGCAATCTAATCCTATTAATCTAATTTTCTTCCCGTCTTGGGTTTCTATAGTTTTAGAATCAATTAATTTAACTACTTTCTCTTCTCTTCTTTCCCGAAAATTAGAAACAGCAGCTTTGGTTTTCAAAGAAAAAAATTCAATATCAGAAATTCCCTCCAAAAATAATCCTATTATAATTAAAAGGAAAAAAATTCCTTTTAAAAGAAAATATTTTTTCATTAATTTATTCTACAATTTTATAAACTGTATCTCCTTCTCTTACTCGGTCAGTAACTTTAAGACCAATCACATCTCCTTTTTTTGCTTTCTCAATAGGTTGCTTTTCGATCTGCATAGATTCTACTTTTTGGGTAAAATCAGTGGTTGCTCCTTTAATATGAATCTCGTCTCCTACTTGAAGTTCATCGGAAAGATCAACAACAGCAACGCTTAAATTGGTAAAATAATGAGTAATTTTTCCCACTTCTTTTTCTTCCATCTCTGCCTCCTTTAAATTATTATTCTAATTCAACAGCAGTTCCATAAACTAAAATTTCTGCTGCCCCAGACATTATTTGAGAGGTAGAAAATCTTACATTTACAATAGCATTTGCTCCCAATGCTTCAGCTTGTTTTATCATTCGTTTTATAGCTTCCTCACGAGCTTTAGTTAACAAAGAAGTATAACCTGTAACTTCTCCTCCTATTAAATTTTGAAAAGCAGCTATCAGATCTCGACCAAACCAACGAGTTCGAACTGTATTCCCTTTAGCAATCCCGAGAACTCTTTTAATTTTTCTTCCCGGAACCTCGTTTGTTGTTACTAAAATCATTTTGACCTCCTTCTATATTAATTTGTTCTTTAAATTTCTCTAAAAGTGCTTCTAATTGCCTTTTCTGTTCTTCCAAATCCAAAACTTCTCGCTTAATACGAGCTTTCTCTTTTCTAATATATTTCCTAATACTCTTTGAGAGCCTTTTCCCCATCTTATAAATTTCTTTATAGAAACTTTGTTCATAGTTTCTGTCTATTATTATACAAAAATAGATAAGTTAAAAGCAACCCTAATTTATAAATGCCTAATTATTTCAGAAAGTAATTTATTTATCCCTTTGTTTTTTAAAGCAGATATCTCAAAAACTTTATCAATGTTTTTAAAAACCTCTTTTTTCCTTTTTAGATCTTTTGAAGAGATTAAATCTATCTTATTAAGAACTATAATTTGTGGCTTTAATGCTAATTTTGGAGAAAATTCTTTGAGTTCCTTATTAACTGTTTTAAAATCTTTTAAAAGATCTTTAGAGGAAACATCTAAAAGATGAACTAAAATTTTTGTCCGCTCGATATGCTTTAGAAATCTCACTCCTAATCCTTTTCCTTTTGAAGCTCCCTCTATCAAGCCAGGAATATCAGCAACAGTAAATGTTTTTCCTTTATAATTTACTACTCCTAAATTTGGTATTAAAGTGGTAAATGGATAAGGAGCTATTTTTGGTCGAGCTGCTGAAATTTTTGAAAGCAAAGTAGATTTCCCTGAATTTGGAAGACCTATTAATCCAACTTCTGCTAGTAATTTTAATACAAGTTTAATTTTTTTCTCTTGGCCAGGTTCTCCTAAGGTTGCAATTGTTGGTGCTCTATTTTCTGGACTAGCAAAATGAGCATTCCCAAAACCTCCTTTTCCCCCTTTTGCAACTAATACCCTTTGGTTAGGTGTTTTAAGATCTGTAAGAAATTTTTCTTGATGAGCCTTGATTTCAAAAACTTGAGTTCCTAAAGGAACTTTTAAAACCAAGTCTTTACCTTTTTTTCCTTTCATTTTCTTCTTTCCTCCCCTTTTTCCATCTTCTGCTTTAAAATTCTTTATCCTCCCAAAATCAGCTAAAGTAGAGATAGAAGGATCTGCTTCTAAAAATATAGATCCTCCATCTCCTCCATCTCCTCCATCAGGACCTCCTTTGGCTATAAACCTTTCTCTTCGAAAAGAAACTAAACCATCTCCCCCTTTTCCCGCTTTTAAATTGATAATAACTTCGTCCCAAAACATAAAAAGAAAAAACCTTGGAAAAGGTTTTTAGTATAAGTTATTTTTATTAATTTTATTTTAAAAATGCTAACGGATTTAAAGGACGACCATCGACTCTGATCTCAAAATGAAGATGAACTCCTGTTGCTCTTCCAGTTGCACCCATAAGTCCTATCACTTGTCCTTGTTCAACATCGTCTCCCACATTAACATAGATTTTTGCTAAATGGGCATAAAGAGTTTGAAATCCATTTCCATGATCTATAATTACATGATTTCCATATCCTCCCCCCCATCCATATGTGACCGCTACAACTGTACCTGAATCTGAAGCCATAATATCTCTTCCATTTCGGGAATCTAAATCAATAGCAGGATGTCGCCGAGAAAAATATTGGGTTATGTAATGAATGTTTGAGGAAACTGGCCAGATAAAATTTCCTTTCCCTTTTTTAATAGAACCTTGATAAGTTCTAGTGCTAGCTAATTTCTTTAAAGGACCTATCAATTTGGCTCCAGGAATTACCAACATCTGGCCAGGTGTTAAAGAATTACTAGCCAAATGATTTTGTTCCTTTATAGTAGCAATTTTTACTTGATAGGCTCTAGCAATTTCTCCTAATGTTTCTCCTTGTTTAACTTTATGAATAATCCCATTTACAGGAGGAATCAAAAGTTTTTGACCAACTTTTACAGAATTTACGTCTCTAATATTATTCGACCATCTTAAACTATCAATGGAAATTTCATATTTATAGGCAATCGTCCATAAAGTTTCTCCAGGAAGTACTTGATGAACTATTATTTTATCCCGTGGAAGATCGGAACTAACTGTAAAAGGAAGCAAAGGCTTTTCAAAATAGGCTTCGTTGGCGGAAACAAAATAATCTAAAGGAATTTCCAAAACCGAATTGATAGTAGCAATAATTTCCTCCGCTTCTTTTTCGGATAACTCAGAATCTTCTATTAAAAAATTAGGACCCCCTATTTTCGACTGGCCCTCTGCTAAAAGAAAGTTAAAAACAATCCCAATAATAACAAGTAATCCTATACTTGAATGGATCGTGTTTTTCCGGAAAATTTCTATTAATTTATTTAAAATGTCCACCTCCTTTTTTGAAAAAATAAACACCTTGAAGCCTGAACTTCAAGATTTTCCAAAAATTTATCAATTTTAGTTTCTTTTCATAAAAATTTTATATCTAGGAGAGATTATAGAGGTATCTTTTAAATTTGTCAATAGTTTTAAAAAAACCGCCTACGGCGGTAGATTATAGAAAATAGGTAATTCATAACTTGATTTAATGAAAGAAACAAATCTCTCTGTTAAAACAGGATCAAACTGAGAACCTGCACCTTTTTTAAGTTCTTCTATTGCTTTTTCTAAAGATTTTGGCTTTTTATAGCTTCTTCCCTTTATCATTACATCAAAGGCATCTATCAAAGAGACTATTCTTGCTGGCAAAGGTATTTCTTCTTCTTTTAACCCATCTGGATAACCTTTTCCATCCCATCTTTCATGATGGTGTCTCACAACTTTTCTAATTTCTTTGGAAATACAGACCAAATTATCTTCGCCCCATTCAGAATGTAATCGAATTTTTTGTTTTTCAGAAGAAGTTAAATGCTTTTTTTGAAGGAACTTTTCAAACCCTATTTTCCCTACATCATGAAATAATGCTCCTAAAATAACAATTTCTTTCTTCTTCTTTTCTTCAATTAAACCTGATTGTTGAATAAACCAACTAGCTACAATTGAAACTCGGATGGAGTGTTCATAGGTTTCCTTATTTAAAGAATTTAATAAATGCTCGATAATTTCAGCAATTAGTTTTTGATCCAAACCAAGTCCACCTCCTTTCTAATTGCTCTTTAAAACGGCTTTTAAATAAGAGGTAATTTGTTTTAAAAGAACGAGTCTAGCTTGTTTTTTTGATCTTTCTTTAACTTCAACAGATTTTTTCTCTAAAGTTTTTTTACTTAAAACTAATCGATAAGGAATACCTATAAGATCGGCATCAGCAAATTTTTCTCCTGGAGATATATCTTCTCTGTCATCAAATAATACCTCTATCCCCTCTTTTTGTAAATCTTTATAGAGTGCTTCTCCTAATTCCTTTTTTTTGCTAGCTAAATCTATTAGATAGACATGAAATGGAGCAATAGATAAAGGCCATCTTATTCCTTTATCATCATGATTTGCCTCAACTACCGTAGCCATAAGTCGACCTAATCCTATTCCATAGCATCCCATCAAAACAGTTTTTTCTTTTCCATCCTTGTCTTTGTATTTTAGATTAAATGCTTTTGAATACTTTTCTCCTAATTTAAAGGTGTGTCCGTTTTCAATAGCTCTGGCTTCTTGGATTTTACCCCCACATCGAGGACATTTTTGAATATTCCCTACAACTTCTATATTTGCTGCCCATCCGCAATTTAAACAATAGAAAATTCTATCTTCACCGGTCTCACATAACATCATAAATTCATGGGTAACCTTCCCTCCAATAGCTCCTCCAACAGCCTCTACTATCTTTACCTTAAAACCGCATCTTTTAAAAATTTTTAAATAAGCATTACAAACTTTTTTGTAAAACCTATCAAGGTCTTTCTCGTCTTTATGAAAACTATATAAATCTTTCATTATAAACTCTCGAACCCTTAAAAGTCCTCCAGTGGAACGAAGTTCGTTTCTAAATTTATTTTGAATTTGATAAAGAGCAACAGGAAGATCTTTATAAGAAGAGATAAAACGAGACGCAATATCAGTAATAACTTCCTCATGAGTAGATCCTAAGCCAAATTCTTTTTGATGCCTATCTTTTAACTTAAACAAAGGAGGTTCCATTTTAGACCAACGGTCCGTCTTTTCCCAAAGATTTTTAGGAATCAAAGTAGGTAAATAAAGTTCTTGAGCTCCCAAGGCATTCATTTCTTCTCTTATAATTGCCTCTATTTTTTTAAAAACTCTCCAACCTAAAGGAAGAAAAGAATAAATTCCGGAAGCAATTGGTCTATCTATAAATCCTGCCCTAATCAAGAAAGTAGAAGAAACATTTTCTGCCTCTTTAGGAGTTTCTTTTAAGGTTTTTGTAAAAAGTTGCGTAAATCTCATCCTCCCTCCTTTTTCCCACCCCGGGGGTAACCAACAGATTGCCACCCCGGGATTTCTTCTAATAACAAATGTTTTATCTCTTCTAATTTCCTTTGATGATCAGCGTAATCGAGCACAAATTTTTTATAATCTTCTTTGCTCTTGAATTGTTCCAAAATTATTCTTTTGTCGCACAATTTTCTCTCAGTTTTTTTCTAAATATTCTGGAAAAGAACTGTAAGGAAAATTTTCTAATTCTTCTTTCGTTTTTTGAAAAACCCAAGGTGTCCGGGATTGGCCCCTGCCGGAGTGGTGGAAAATTAGCGCCAACGGACTATATCCCACCAGGTAATAAGAGCTAATAGGGCTAAAAGGATAAAAAATCCTATATTATGGATGATATTTTCCACGGTCTGAGCTACTTTCTTCCCTCTGATTTTTTCAATAATTAAAAACAAAACCCTTCCTCCATCTAAAGCAGGGAAAGGTAAAATGTTTATAAGTCCTACATTTATTGTTAAAAGAGCTATAATTTTTAAAATTGATAAAAATCCTGTTTTTAAAGCCAAACCAGTTAAGAAAAATACTCCTACTGGCCCAGCTACATCCACAGATACACTTATTCCCCTTAAAAGAGAAATTAAGATATTTATTAAAAACAGAATAATAAACCAACATATTTTAAATGTTTCAATTATTGCTAGAAAAGGTGCTTTCCAAAAGGGACATTCTGTTTTTAAATAAATAAGCCCGTATTCAATTCCTAAAAAATATTCTTTTTCTTTAGATAAAAGTTTTATTGATTTTTCAATAGTTTTCCCTTCTTTCTCTAAAATAACTGTTATCTCTTTTCCTGCTTTCTTTTCTAAATAATCTTTAACATCAGTTGCTTTTGTAAAGATCTTGTCATCTATTTTTGAGATAACATCTCCCTCTTTAATCCCTGCAATTGAAGCAGGAGATCCTTCTATTACCTTTGATACAAAGATCTTACTCTCTTTTACTTTTAAATTATAATGCTGAGGTAAACTAAGAATTGGAGGAAGACCTAAAGAGAACCCAATAGTTAAGACAATAATTCCTAAAATAAAGTTCATCAAAACTCCGGCTACCAAAACTTTAAATCGAGTTTTTAAAGGTTTAGCAGAAAAAGAATTAGGAGCTTTTATCTCTTTAGTTTCTCCATAAAGACTTACAAAACCTCCTAAAGGAATCAAATTAAGAGAATAAATAGTATCTCCTATTTTTTTTCCAAAAATTCTTGGAGGAAATCCAAATCCAAATTCCTCCACTTTAATTCCTGATCTTTTAGCAACTATAAAATGCCCGAATTCATGGACAAAAATAATAAGCCCCAGGATAAAAATAAATAAAATCGTCTGAGGAATCCAATCAAGCATTTTATTCTCCTATTAATTCCTTTTTCTTCTTTTCTACCAGTTCGTCTATTTTTTTCTCAAAGTCTTGGATCAATTTATTTAATTCTTCCTCTCCTCTATATCTTTCATCTTCTGAAATTTCTTTCTCTTTTTCCTTTTCTTTAATCTGATTTAAAATCTCTCTTCTGATATTCCTTAAGGCTATTTTTGTTTCTTCAGCCTTTTTAAGTATGATTTTTGAAAGCTCTTCCTTTCTTTCCTGAGTTAAGGGAGGAAAACAAATTCTTATCAAATCTCCAGCATTTATAATCTCTGCTTCCAAAGGAGCTGTTTTTAAAGCTGCTTCAATCTCTGAAATAATAGACTTATCCCACGGGGTTACTTGAAGAGTTTGAGAATCTAATTGAGAGATGGTTCCTAATTGATTTAAAGGAAGTACTTCCCCATAACAAGAAACTTTTATTTCTTCAATTAAAGAAATTGGGATTTGAGAAAGTCTTAATTTAGAAATATCCTCTGAAAAATAATTAAAAGATTTTTCCATTTTGCTTCTAGCTTCTTTTAAAAGTTCTTCCATCTTATCCTCCGAGTTCAAATCTTGCAAATCTCTTAATGGTTATATTTTCTTTTAATTTTGCAATTTTTTCTGAAATAATATCTTCTACTGTCTTTGACTGATCTTTGATAAATGGTTGTTTTAAAAGACAAACCCTTTGAATAAAGGCTTCATTATCATCTTCTTTCGCTAACACTTCTTTAGGAATTTCTAAAGGAGAAATATATAAAGGATTAGTAGCTGCAATTTGAAGACAAAGATCGTGAACCAATTCTTTAAAATCTTTTGTCTTGGCTACAAAATCCGTCTCACAATTAACTTCAATAAGAACACCTATTTTCCCATTAAGATGAATGTAGGCATCAATAAGACCCTCTTTTCCCTCTTCTCTTTCTTTTACTTCAGCTGCTTTTTCCAAACCCTTTTTTCTTAAAATCTCTAAAGCTTTTTTTTCGTTTCCTTTAGCTTCAGAAAGAGCAGCTCTACATTCTATAATAGGAGCTCCTGTAGCTTCTCTTAATTTTTTTATTTTTTCTAAATCCATTTTAATAATATTTTAACTCTCTTTATCTCTTCCTATTTTTGCTATTCTCTTTTTTCCTTCCTCTTCCTCCATTTCTTCCCTAATTTCCTCTTCGATTAACTCTGATTCTGACTCTAATTCTTCATCAGAAATCATTTTTTCTTCTTTTTCTTCCTTTTTTCGAGTAATTACCTCTTCTTTCTTTTCTTCTTTAATAGCTTGAGAAATTAAAGGAATTAAAAGAGATAAAGACTCGATTGAATCGTCATTTGCTGGAATAGGATAATCGATAAGATCCGGGTTTCCATTGGTATCTACAATTGCTACAATTGGAATATTCAATTCCCTTGCTTCTTTCACTGCGTTTTTCTCATAAACAACATCAACTATAAACAAGGCATCAGGCAAAGAAGTCAAATTTCTTACGCCCTTAAAAACTTCGAGCAATCTTTCTAGCTCTTTGGTAATTTTTGCTTTTTCTCGTTTAGTGTAATTCTTAAATGTTTCGCTTTCTTTAAATTCTTCTAATTTTTTTATCTTTTCTAAATTTTTCTTAATAGATTCAAAATTTGTAAGCATACCGCCTGGCCATCTTTTATTAATATAAGGCATTCCACAAAGGCTCGCGTATTTCTCAATCAAATCAGCTGCTTGATATTTTGTTCCTACAAATAAAACCACACCTCCTTTTCTAGTTAAATCATGTAAAAATTTTAAAGCGCGTTCTAATTCTTCTAGAGTTTTCTCTAAATTAATTATAGATATTCCTTCCCTATGAGTAAACACAAAAGGGGCCATCTTTGGATTCCAAAAAGCTCTTCGATGACCTAGATGAACTTTTGCTTTTGCTAAGTCCTCGATAGAAATTTTAAGTGGCATATTTTTATATTACCAAAACACCTAAAAAGTTGCAAGAAAAAAAATATTATTATATAATTGAAAAACAGGAGGTTAAAATGAAAAACATCCATCCAAAATATTACAAAAATGCAAAAGTGGTTTGTGCCTGTGGGAATAGTTTTGAAACTGGCTCAACTGTTCCTTTGCTTAAAGTAGAAATCTGTTCCAAATGTCATCCGTTTTTTACAGGAAAACAAAAATTAATTGATCGGGCGGGAAGAATTGAAAAATTTAAAGAGAAAATGGCTAAAATCGAATTAAAAAAAGCGGAAAAAGAGAAAAAATCAGCAAAGAAAAAGAAATAAGATGTTTGAAAAATTCGAAGAATTCAGAAAAAGAAAAAAAGAGCTCGAAAATCAGCTTGGAAATCCAGAAATTTTGAAAGACAAAGTTGCCTTTGAAAGAATTTCTTCCGAATATCAAGAACTTGAAGAGAAATTAAATTTATACGATCGTTTTTTAGTTTTGGAAGAAAAAATTAAAGAAATAGAAGAAATTATCAAAGAAACCGATGATAAAACTCTTTTAAAAATTGCTCAAGAAGAAAAAGAAGAATTGCTAAAAGAAAAAAAAGAAATTGAAGAAAAGCTTAAATCTTTTTTGACTCCCGATGACCCTCTAGATAAAAAAAATGCTATTGTTGAAATTAGAGCAGGAGTAGGAGGAGAAGAAGCAGCTCTTTTTGCTGCTGATTTATTCAGAATGTATTTAAAATTCGCTCAGAAGAAAAATTTCAAAGTAGAGATACTTTCCCAATCACGAACACCTATTGGAGGATTCAAAGAAATCATTTTTAAAGTATCAGGATACAAACCTTATGGAACTTTTAAGTATGAAAGTGGGGTTCATCGAGTCCAAAGAGTACCAAAAACAGAAGCAGGAGGAAGAATTCATACTTCTACTGCAACGGTGGCTGTACTTCCTGAAGCTGAACCAGTGGACATCAAAATAGATCCAGCTGATCTTCGAATCGATGTTTTTAGATCATCAGGTCCTGGTGGTCAATCAGTTAATACAACCGACTCTGCGGTTAGAATTACCCATCTTCCCACTGGGATTGTAGTAACTTGCCAAGATGAAAGATCTCAGTTAAAAAATAAAGCAAAAGCTCTTTCAATCTTAAGAACACGGCTATTTGCTTTAAAACAAGAAGAAGAAAGAAAGAAAGAAAAAGAAAAAAGAAAAGTACAAATTGGAACTGCTGAAAGATCAGAAAAAATAAGAACTTATAATTTCCCTCAAGATAGAGTTACAGATCATCGGGTTAAAAAAACCTGGCACAATTTAGAGGCAATCTTAGACGGCGATTTAGATGATATTATTGAGGCATTAAAGTTAAAAGAACAAAGTTAAATTCCCACAATCTTTACTATTATTTTTCTTTCTACTCGCGGCCCATCTAATTCTATAAAAAGAATATTTTGCCAAGCGCCTCTTTTTAAATCACCATCCTCTACAAGGATAACTTTTGTCTGGCCCAAAAAGCCAGAAAGTAAATGAGCTCTTGCATTATTATCAATTAAATTATGAGCCCATTTTTTATTTTCAGAGACAAGTCTTTTTAAACTATCTAAAATATCAGAAAGAAGACCTTTTTCATTTTCATTAAAAATTATAGCTGCCGTTACATGAGGAACTTGAATTATACAAAACCCATCTTTTATCCCTGACTCCTTTGCAATTTCTCTGATTTCCTCTGTCAAATCTATTATTTCCTCTTTCTCTT
>CAZICA010000006.1:27844-39801 GCA_964537705.1 uncultured Candidatus Saccharibacteria bacterium | reverse complement strand
GGAAGTCATTTGATAGGGTTGATTCTTTTAGGGCTGGTTGGTGTAGCAATTCTTATTTTCTCTTTAATAGGTGGGTACAAATTAGGAACTGCGATCCTAAATTCCGTAAAAGAGAGTAGAAAGGCTGTGATAGAACGTGTGGATGAAGCACAGAAGCAGATAGAGGTGAAAATTGAAAAGAAGGCTGAAGAAGTACTTTCGGTAATTCCAGCGAAAAAGAAAGTGGGTAAGAAAAAAACTCGTAGGTCTGCTAAAAAAGAAGAGGTAGAGAAAGAAACACCTCCACCTACTATCGAAATTTCTAAAGCTCCAACCCCAACTCCTTCTGAAAAAGCTCGAAAACCTGCTCCCACACAGAAGGTCGGGAAGGAGAAGAAAAAGGGAAAGAGAGAGAAAGCTACTCGTCCTGGTTGGATCGATGAAACTAAAAAGAAAATCAACCAATTGGTAAAAGATGCCTTCGCCCGCTACAAAGCGGGAAGGGAGGCGTTTAAGGATGCCTTAGCTAAACTGGAAAAGGCGAAGGAGCTCTTAACCAAGCTCGAGAAGGAAGGTGGTCAGTATCTAACTCCTGAAGAAAAGAAAAAAATGGCGCAACTGAAGAAGTGGCTCGATCAGTACATTGAAGCTACTCAACGGGCGTTGGCCGCAAAACCTCGCCGCACTGACTTCGCTGCCAATCTTCAGCGTTCCTTCCGGCATACTCTGGTGGATCCGATAAACTTATTTAATCCCGACACTCGAAGAAGAATAGTAGAAGATCCCTTTGGATCAGCCCTTCGTGCTCTGGCTGCTAGCAGATTATGGGAGTTGATTGATGACGAGTTATTAAATAACTTTATATCAGAGGAGATAATGGATGACATTTTCGGAATTGACAAGGCCCCAGCTCCACCACAGCTGGAGGTGGAGCCATCAGTTGAGGAAGCAGGGGAAGAGGGAGTGCAGGAGCCTGCCCCTGAACCAACAGTAAGTGGAACCGGGGAAGGAGGGGAGGTTTATAACCCTCCTGAACCCGGAGTGCAAGACGTAGGAAAACCGGAGGTGGTTAACACCTCTGGAATCTCAGAGGAAACTCCGGAGGTGCCTCCACTTCTGGAGAATGTAGCTCCGCCTCCGGAAGAACCTACGGTAGAGGGGGCAGGCAGTCCCGAGGTAGTGGATACCTCGGGAATGGCCTCTATCTCCGGCGAAACAGAACCAGCAGTTCCTGATCTCTTAGAAGCTCCTCCACTGTTTGAAGCTGGGGGAGCAGAGCCGGAGATCATTGAAACAGGAGCTGCTGCAGTTTCCGGAGAAGGAGAGCCAGCTCCACCTCTGCTTCCGGAAAACGGGGCCGAGTCTTCTTCCCTTCCGGCTTACCAGCCGGAAGAACCGCCACTTTTCTGACAATATTCAGGAGAGGGAGAGGCTGCCTGCTCTCCCTACCGGGATTAATTTTTTTCTCTCCCTCTCCTTTCTCCCTTTATTTTTCAACTTCCAGAAATTTTGGGTCAATACCCAAAAAATAAGGGTCGAATTTAAATATAGATTAAATAAAAGGTCGGAATAAATTAGGAGGTAAGAAAATGGAAAAAATAAAAAAATACCTAACAGGATTTTTAGCATTTGCTCTTATTTTTTCATTTCTTTCTTTACCAAATTTAGCTAGTGGAGGCCAAGTACTTGGACTTACCACTAAGGTTGCTAATTTAAGCGCAGGTGAAAAAACCTGGGTTTCCGAAACTAATGCAAAACCAGGAGATCAACTTGCTTTCTATGTTAGTGTTAGAAACTTATCTGCTGAGATTTTAACTAATGTTAAGGTAAAGGCTAATTTACCTAATGGTTTAGGGCTTGTACCTGGTTCTGTTACTGTTGGGAATCAAAAAATCGGAAACACCATTGCTTCTGCTGGAATTATTTTAACTCAGATCAAACCAGGTCAAGCTATTCCTATTGTCTATCAAGCAAAATTAGCTAATCCTTTAGAAGAAGGAGTAATCAGAGTTACTCACACTGCTGAAGTAAATGGAACTGAAATTACTGATCAAGGAGCTTTAGTCACCATTCTCTCTTCAATTACTGCAGCTAAAGAAGAGGGAAGCAATTCTAATGAAGCTAATCTTTCTCTCACAGTTAAAGTCGGAAACTACAGCAAGAAAACAGATTGGGCAAAAGAAGTTGTCGCTAATCCAGGAGATGAAATCGTATATTTGCTTAAGGTTGAAAATAAAGGCGAGACTACTGTAAGAGGGATTAGAGCTTCAGTTTCTTTACCAGCTGGAATGGAATTAATTCAAGGTTTAACCAAACTTTATAAAACTTCCATACCTGAAATTCTTCCTGATACTATAACTATCTCTGGCGTTGATCTTCCAGATCTTGCTCCTGGAAGCTGGATCTATCTCTCCTATAAAACAGTTCTTTCAACAGATCTTCTAAATGGAACTGTTCTAGCACCTGTTAACAAAATAACAGCTTCAGATCTTACTTTAACCGATGATTCAGCTAGAGTAATTATCCAAGGAGAGGCTAGAGCAGCTCAGCTTGAACTTACTGTTAAAGTTGGAAACTACAGCAAGAAAACAGATTGGGCAAAAGAAGTTGTCGCTAATCCAGGAGATGAAATCGTATATTTGCTTAAGGTTAAAAATACAGGAGAGACCACTGTAAGAGGGATTAGAGCTTCAGTCTTTTTGCCAAATGGAATGGATCTAGTTCCTGGAGTAACCAAGCTTTGGAAGACTTCTATTCCAGAAATTATGCCAAATACCATTACTACCTCTGGTCTAGATCTTCCAAGCTTAGCTCCTGGAAGCTGGATCTATCTCTCTTATAAAGTAGTTCTTTCAACAGATCTTCTAAATGGAACTATTCTAGCACCTGTTAACAAAATAACAGCTTCAGATCTTACTTTAACCGATGATTCAGCTAGAGTAATTATCCAAGGAGAGGCTAGAGCAGCTCAGCTTGAACTTACTGTTAAAGTTGGAAACTACAGCAAGAAAACAGATTGGGCAAAAGAAGTTGTCGCTAATCCAGGAGATGAGATCGTATATCTATTGAAAATTAAAAATGTTGGAACAACCACTATTGGAGATATAAAGGCTTATGCAAATCTACCTGCTGGTATGCAATTAGTTCCTGGTCTTACCAAACTCTATAGAACTTCAGAACCTGATATTCTACCAAATACAATCACTTCAACTGGCGTAGATTTGCCTGTTCTTACTCCTGGAAGCTGGATCTATGTGTCCTATAAAGTTAAGCTCTCAAATACTGGGTTTGAAAATGGAGATAAACTAATTGTTACAAATAGAGTTACTGCTGGATCAATTAACTTAACTGATAGCTCAACAGTTGTAACTATCCAAGGAGTAGTTGCTCAAAAACCAGAAGAAGAACAAAAGGAAGAAGCTAAAGAGCAACCAGAAAAAGAAGCAGCTAAAGAAGAACCAATTAAAGAACTACCAAAGACCGGACCTGAAACTTCTGTACTTGCCCTTCTTTCTGGTCTTACTATCGCAGGTTATCTCGCACTTAAAGAAAAAAGAGCTTTGAAAAGAGCATTAAAGAGAATAAAATAATCATAAGTGAGATAAGATAAAGCAGGAGAGGCTCTCTGAAAAGGGAGCCTCTTCTGTATATGGTATAATTAAAGAAAAGGAGGAAAAAATGGAAGGAAAATTAAAAGAACTTAAAAAGAGAATAAAAGCACTAAAGGAGGGTCTTTGACCTAGATCAGCTTGAGAAAAAAATTTCAGAAATTAATGAAAAAATGAATCAACCAGATTTTTGGAAAGATAGGGAAAGAGCGATTAAACTTTCAGAAGAACTTGCTGCTTATCAGAAAGAAATAGAGGAATTTAAAGAGCTAGAACAATTTTTAAAAGAATGTAAATCAGAAAAAGAGCTTCAGGAAATTGAGCAGAAAATTAAAAAATTTGAGATAAAAACTTTTTTAAAAGGAGATTATGATAGATCGGATGCTATTTTATCTATTCATGCAGGGGTTGGAGGAACAGATGCTTGTGATTTTGCTGAGATGCTTTTAAAAATGTATCTTAATTTTGCCAAAAGAAAAGGATTTAAAGCGGAAATTCTTCATATATCTTCAGGAGAAATAAAAGGGATTAAATCAGTGACTTTAGAAATTTCAGGTCCTTATGCTTATGGATTTTTAAAAGGAGAAAAAGGTGTTCATAGATTGGTAAGATTGTCTCCTTTTAAAGCTGGAGATGCCAGAGAAACTTCTTTTGCTTTGGTTGAAGTAATTCCAGAAATAAAAGAGGAAGAATTCAAAATTGATCCAAAAGATTTACGAATTGATACCTTTCGAGCTTCGGGTCATGGAGGTCAGCATGTCAATGTTACAGATTCTGCTGTAAGAATAGTACATTTACCTACAAAAATCACTGTTTGTTGTCAATCAGAAAGGTCTCAGCATCAAAATAAAGAGAGAGCCTTAGCTATTTTAAGAGCCAAGTTAAAAATGCTTGAAAAAGAGCAGAAAGAAGAAAAATTAGAGAAATTAAAAGTAAAAGAAAAAGCCTCCTGGGGGAATCAAATTAGATCTTATATATTGCATCCTTATAAACTAGTTAAAGATCATCGAACAGGAGTTGAAATAGCCGATGTAGAAGGAGTCTTAAATGGAGAATTAGATGAATTTATAGAGAAATATTTAGAAGTTGCAAATTTGGGGAAATTAAGATAAAATTAAAAGGAGATGATAAGTTTTCAGAATATTACCAAAATTTATCCTCCCCGAATTCAAGCATTGAAAGATATCAATCTTGATATAGAAGAAGGGGAGTTTCTATCTTTGGTTGGTCCTTCTGGAGCAGGGAAGACTACTTTATTAAAATTGTTAATTTGTGCTGAAAGGCCTACTAAAGGAAAAATTTTAGTGGTTGGAAAAGATATTACTCGGCTTCATCCCTGGCAAGTTCCATATTATAGAAGAAAAATAGGGGTTGTTTGGCAAGATTTTAAGCTAATTCCTCAGAAAACTGTTTATGAAAATGTTGCTTTTGCTTTGGAAGTTTGTGGAGTTAGCGGTTCAGAGATTAAAAGAAGAGTTCCTGAGATATTAAATTTGGTCGGTCTTTCAAATCGGATGAGGAGTTTTCCTCAAGAATTGTCTGGTGGCGAAGCTCAAAGAGTTTCTATTGCTAGAGCTTTAGTTCATAGACCAAAAATATTGATAGCAGATGAACCTACAGGAAATATTGATCCAGAAAATGCAGCCCATATCATTGATCTTCTTTTAAAAATTAATAAAGAACTAGATACCACAGTAATTTTAGCAACTCATAATAAAGATATTGTAAATAGGCTAGAGAAAAGAGTGGTAACTTTAGAAAATGGTCAAATAGTAAGAGATCAGCCTATTGGGAAATATATGTTATAAATCTAAATATGATAAGGATAATTAAATTTGGTTTGCAGAATTTTTGGAGAAATGGACTTCTATCTTTTGCTTCTATTATTGTTATTACTTTTACTTTGATAATTCTTTATTTGTTTGTGTTGATTAATTTTATTACTGGCGAGACCATTAATTTTGTTCAAAATTCTTTGGATTTGGAGGTATTTTTTAAAGCAGATGTAGAGCCAGCAAAAATTTTAGAAATAAAAGAAACTTTAGAGAGAATGCCAGAGGTTTTAAATGTTATCTATATTTCCAAGGAAGAAGCTTTAGAAATTTTTAAAGAAACAGATATTTTTGATCCTGAAATTTATCTTGAAGAAGAAAATCCTTTACCAGCTAGTTTAAAGATTAAAGTTAAAGATAAAGAGAAGATAAAAGAAATAGCTGAATTTTTTCAGCAAGAGAAAATAAAACCTTTTATAGAAAGTACCACCTTTTTTCCAGAGATTATCGAAAGAATTATTAGAACATCTAAAAATATAAAACTTTTAGTTTTTGCTCTTACTTTAATTTTTCTTTTAATTTCTTTAATTGTAGTTTTTACTACTATAAGGGTAACAATTTTTTCAAGAAGGCGAGAAATAGAGATAATGAAATTAGTTGGGGCTACCTCTTGGTTTGTAAGATGGCCATTTATAATTGAAGGAATTCTTTATGGAATTTCTGCTACTTTTGTTAGCGCTTTTCTGATATTTACTGGCATAAAACTTTTTTCAGGAAAATTGATAGAATTTTTTAAAGAGATAATTCCCTCTGCTTCTTTTGAATTTTTCTTTTCTGAACAATTGATTCAAATTCTAATTCTTTTAGGGGTGGTAGGCGTCCTTATTGGAGCACTTTCAAGTTTTTTGGCTATATCTTTGTCTAAATATTTAAGAGTATAACTCCCCCCTCTTTCTTTTGCTCTCCTGCTATGCATTCCCTCCTTTCTCCCGGCTTTAAAAGCCGGGCTTTTTTTATAATTCAACCCCTTCCTTAAAATGTGACGCATTAATTTGCCATGGCAAAATAATAGGTCACAATTTAGGATAGAAACGAAAAACGAAAAGCGAAAAGCGAAAAGCTAAAAACTAAAAGCGGAAAACTAGAAAGAACGAATTTCTTGTTGACATTTTAAATAGCTTTTGATAAAATAGATAGGTTTATCCAAATAGCTGTGGATAAATGAATAAACTACAAAAAATTTGTTGCATTCTTTTGGCTTTTATCCTAATTGTCCCATTTAAGACAATTCCTGTTAATGCGGGTTTATTAGAAGAAAAAAGAGAAGAATTATTAAAAATTAAAGAAGAGATTAAGAAACAAAAAGAATTAATTGAACAAAAAAGAAAGGAGATAGCTACTTTAGAAGGTCAGCTTTCAATAATATCTGATCAAATCAAACAAATAGAACTTCAAATCCAAGCATTTCAATTGGAGATAGAAAAGACTAATTTAGAAATTGTTCAAACTGAAAATGAAATTCAAGAAAAGGAAAAGGAAATAGAAATCCAAAAGAAAATTCTTTCAAAAATTATTAAAACCCTTTATAAAAATAGAGATTTCAATTTAGTTTATATAGTATTTAGTTCTGAAACCGTCTCTGATTTTTTAAGAAAACTTAAATATCTTGATTCCTTAAAGATTCAAAGTTATAAAACTCTTCAGAAAATAAAAGCCTTAAAGGAAGAGTTGGAAAAGAGAAAAAGGGAATTAGAAAAAGAAAAGAAAGAATTAGAAGAATTAAAGGCAGCAAAAGAAAATGCTTTTTCTCTTTTGGAATCTCAATATGCATTTAAAGCTAATTTATTAGCTCAAACTCAGGGAGAGGAAAAAAAATATCAAGAGCAATTAGCAAAAGCTCGTGCTGAAGAGAAGGCAATTACAGCAGAGATCATTAGATTATTAGAAGAAGAGAAAAAGAAAAGAGAAAGAGAAACTACCCCTCGAGAAAGAATAGTAAATCGAGGAGGATTTTCTTATCCACTTCCTGGGGTAAATAGAATTTCTATAATTGGAGGAGATTTTATGGATCCTAATTATGGATTTGGATTTCCTCACACAGGAATTGATTTAGCTGCTCCTCAAGGTACACCAGTTTTAGCTGCTGGGGATGGATATGTAATTGTTGCTCATGATTCAGGAGGTCCTGGACTTTCTTATGTAGCAATCGATCATGGAAATGGATATATCACCAAATATCTTCATCTTTCTGAAGTTTTGGTTACCACAGGAGAGATTGTTAAAAGGGGTCAGATCATAGGGCTTTCAGGAGGAACTCCAGGTACAAGAGGGGCAGGAATTTTTACAACAGGGCCTCACCTTCATTTTGAGATAAATGACTATCGAGGAAATCCAATAAATCCTCATAATTTCCTTTATTTCGAACCACCGCTTTAACTTGAGAATCTTTTTAAGCTATGATATGATTAGAAAAGATGGGCAAGGAAAAGATAAAATTTATTTGTGAAGCTTGTGGCGCAGAATATCCAAGATGGCAAGGTAAATGTGATATTTGCGAAAGTTGGAACAGTTTGGTCGAGACTAAGGTAGAGAATATTCAGAAACAAACTTATACAAAAGAGGAATTAAAAACAGATTCTCTTTTTAATATTTCATTAAAAGAATTCAAAAGAGTCTCAACTGGAATTGAAGAATTTGATGAAGTTTTAGGAGGAGGAATAGTTCCTGGTTCTATTATTCTTTTAGGAGGCGAACCAGGGATAGGAAAATCAACACTTTTACTTCAGCTTGGTGAAAATCTAAAGATAAATGAGCCAAAAATTCTTTATATCGCTGGCGAGGAATCAATCTATCAGATAAAGTTACGAGCCCAACGAATAGGAGTTTTCGGAAAATCACTATTTTTATTTTCTGAAACAAATTTAGAGAAAATACTTAATCTTTTAAATAAAAATAAATTTGATTTGATTATAGTCGATTCTATTCAAACCTTATTTCATCCCGATCTTTCCTCTGGTCCAGGTTCTATTGCTCAAATAAAATTAGTTACCGAAAAATTAATTCAGTTTGGAAAAACCAAGAAAATACCTGTTTTTTTGATAGGTCATGTAACCAAAGAAGGAGGGATAGCTGGACCAAAAGCTCTAGAACATTTAGTGGATGTGGTGCTTTATTTGGAAGGAGAAAGATTTGGAGATCTACGAGTTCTTCGAAGTGTTAAAAATAGATTTGGAAAAACTGCTGAGATTGGTGTTTTTCGGATGACAGAAAAAGGTCTTATACCCTCGAAAGAGAAAGATATATTTCTTAAAAATAAAATAGAAGCACCTGGATCAGTTGTAAGTTGTATTGTTGAAGGAACAAGACCATTTTTGATTGAAATTCAAGCCCTTAGTTCGAAAACAATTTTTGGCTATCCTAAAAGAACTTCTACTGGTTTTGATTTGAATAGGCTAAATCTGCTTATAGCAGTTTTAAAGAAAAGGGGGAAAATAGATCTTTTTGATCAGGATGTTTATCTTAATATTGCTGGAGGATTGAAAGTTATAGAACCCGCTATAGATCTAGCAATAATTTTAGCTCTAGCTTCTTCTTTTAAGAATAAAGCAATTGATAAAGATCTGGTAAGTTTTGGAGAAGTTGGACTTTTAGGAGAGGTGAGAAATGTTTCAAATTTAGAAAAAAGAATAAAAGAGGCTATTAAATTAGGTTTTAAAACGGTCGTTATGCCTTATCAGAATTATGGTTTAAAATTAAAAAATAATCAAATAAAATTAATCAAAGTAAAGACTATAAAGGAGGCAATAAAAATATGTTTATAAATTTAGTAAAAAATGCTTCAGCAGATGTTTTCCTTATTATTTTTTTGATTACTTTAATTAGTTTTTTGGTGGTAAGAAAATTTTTCTCTATCAAGCCCATCCGATTGTTTTACGGTCTTTCTGGGCTAACAGTTGGAGTTATTATCGGCTCTTTAATTTCTTTACCTTTTATGTTTTTTCCTCCTTCTTGGAATTTCTGGCTTCCTTTTATTATCAACACTTTAATAAGTTTGTGTTTTTTGGAATTATTTCTTCTTAAAGGAGAGAGCATTTTTCTTACTTTGAAAACTATTTTAAAAAGGTTTCTAAGATTATGATTGAATCTAAAAAAATCTGGTTTAACGGAAAGATAATTGATTCTACTGAATTAGGTCTTCCACTTTTAACTCACGCTCTTCATTATGGCTCGGGTGTTTTTGAAGGAATTCGAGCTTATAAAACTGATCAAGGACCAGCTATTTTTAGATTGGCCGATCATCTGGAAAGATTTTTTTATTCCCTTAAATGCCTTGAGATGGAGATTCCTTTTTCAAAAGAAGATCTAAAAGAGGCTATCAGAAATTTGATTAAATTAAATAAAGTAGAAGAATGTTATATCAGACCAATTGCTTTTTTTGGAGAAGGAAAAATGGGCCTTTATCCAAAAGGAGCAAAGATAAATGTTGGAATCGCCCTTTGGCCTTGGGGAGCTTATCTAGGAGAAGGAAAGCCTGTAAAAGTGAAAATATCAGAGTTTATAAGACTTCATCCGAAATCTATCTATCCTAAGGCAAAAATTTGCGGCTATTATGTAAATTCGATTTTTGCTTCTTTAGAAGCAAAAAATTCTGGGTATGATGAGGCCCTGTTTTTAGATTGGAAAGGAGATGTGGCTGAAGGTCCAGGTGAGAATTTATTTTTGGTGAAAAATGGAATTTTATACACCCCTAATTCTCCCTCTATTTTAGCTGGAATCACTAGAGATACTATAATTAAATTAGCAAAAGATCTAAAGATAAAAGTTAAAGAAAAAAGAATAAAACCCTATGAATTAGAGGAGGCAGATGAACTCTTTTTCACTGGAACAGCAACAGAGATCTGTCCAATAAGCCAGATTAATAAAACAAAGATAAATAATGGAAAAATTGGAAAAATAACTAAAATTTTAAAAGAACTCTATCAAAGCGTAGTAAGAGGCAAACAAGAAAAGTATCTTAATTGGCTAACATTTGTAAAATGAAAATAGGATATTTAGGTCCAGAAGGAACTTTTTCTCATCAAGCTGCCTCTAAATTTTTTTTGAAAGAGGATCTTTTTCCTTTTTCCGAAATTAAAGAAATTTTTGAAGCAATAAAGAAAGGAGAAATAGATTATGGAATAGTTCCAGCTGAAAATGCTATTGGTGGAATTATTTTTGAAGTTATTTACAATCTAATAAATCATCCAACAAAAGTTATAGGTTCGTTTGAAATTCCTATTTCTCATTGTCTTTTGGCAAAAAAAGGAGATATAAAAGATTTAAAAATAATAAGAACTCATGTTCAAGCATTAGTTCAATGTAGAAATTGGATAGAGAAGAATTTAAAAGATATAGAACTTCAGATAGTTTCCTCTACTGCCAAACCTGTTTTAGAAGAAAAAGAAGGAATAGGATTTATAGGTTCAAAAGAATTAGCAGAAAAATATAATTTAAAAATTTTAGCTGAAAAAATAGAGGATATCAAAGGAAATTCTACAAAATTTTACGTGATCTCATCTTATTTAGATTCTTCAATTAGAAATTTACTTAATCCAAAAAGAACCCTTCTTGTGTTTGCTGTTTATGACAGAGTTGGAATTTTAAGAGATGTTCTTGATGTTTTTGCAAAATACAGATTGAATTTAACCGCTCTTCATTCTATTCCTACTAGAGTAAAACCCTTTGATTATTTCTTCTTCACAGAGATAGATAAACTCTGGCCTTCTGAAGAATTAAAAAATGCTTTTAGAGAGATTAATAAAAAATATTGTCCTTTGGTTAAGTTAATAGGAATAAATTAAAATGGGAAAGAGACTTGGAAGAAATTTTTACACTCGAGACACTCTTCAGGTAGCAAAAGAGATGTTAGGGAAATATCTAGTTAGAAAGATAGGAAAAAAGAAACTTATAGGAAAAATTGTAGAAACCGAAGCTTATATTGGACCAAAAGATAAAGCTTCCCATGCCTATGGAGGGAAAGTAACTCCTCGGAATTTAGCGGAATATATGATAGGAGGTCATATCTATATTTATTTGGTTTATGGAATGTATTGGCAATTAAATATCTCGACTGGAAAAGAAGGCTCTCCAGAATGTGTTTTGATTCGAGCTTTAGAACCAATAGTTGGTGAGAAAATGTTAAAAGAAAAAGGAGAAAAATATATTTTAAATTTAGCAAATGGACCAGGAAAGCTTTGTAGATGGCTTAAATTAGATAAATCTTTCTATGGTGAAGATTTGGTAAAAAGTAAAAGAATATGGCTTGAAGATGGTCCTTCTATTCCTGAATCTCAAATTGTCGCTACAAAAAGAATAGGGATAGATTATGCTGGGAAATATTGGGCTTCTAGAAAATGGAGATTCTATATCAAAAACAATCCCGCTGTTAGTAAACCCTAATAACCACCGCGTAGGTGGACAAAATGGTTGACAAAATTTATATTTTGTGATATAATTTTTTTGTATTTAAAAATTTAAAAAGGAGGTGAAAGAAAATGGAAAAGATGGAAAAGATCTGGTTGGGATTTTTGGGAGTGGTGGTGATAGGGTTGTTGGTATA